>JBQGEN010000213.1:0-16771 GCA_052039615.1 Sideroxyarcus sp.
TGAACATGTCGGATCGTCATTCCGAAGCGCCGCCGCCGGCGGAAGCCATATTTGCCGATTGTGCGACCTGCCGCCATCGGGTGTTGCTGGCAGAGGGCGAGTGCGTGCCGGGCGACGTCTGCGTGACCGCGCACAGCGGCCGCCAGATCGACCGTTTCCTGCGCCGCCATCCGCAACTTGCGCAGGATTACCTGCACGACGCGTTCTGGGAACGGCGCGCCATCGCCGTGCGCCACGCGCCGCTGGAAGCGTTGCGGCAGATGGCGCGCGATGCGGACGAGGTGGTGCGGCGCGTGATGGCGAGTCGCCTGCCCGGGGATGAGCTGGACGCCTATGTGCACGACCCGGACCGCGAGGTGCGCATGACGGTGGCCAGCCGTCTGGCGCCGGAGGCGTTGTACGCCCTGTTGCACGACGCAGACTATCTGGTGCGCCTGCAGGTGGCAAAGCGCCTGCCGCACGGGCAATTGCGGCGCATGGCGGACGACGGGGACCGCGAAGTGCGCAAGGAAGTGGCGCGGCGCCTGCCGCCGTTCGCTCTGGGCCTGCTGATGAAAGATGCCGACGCGGAAGTGCGGCGCATCGTTGCAGAGCGCTGCTTGCCGGACGATGCGGCAAAGATGCTGGCGGACGGCGACTGGGTGGTGCGCCTGGAAGCGGCGCAGCGCGCGCCGCTGGAAGCCGTCGCCGAACTGGTGGACGATGCCGAGCCGGATGTGCGTGCCGCCGTGCGGCAACGCTTGAACGAATATTTGCTGGGGGAGGATAAATGAGCATCTACACACCTGACGAGACGATGTTGCGCAAACTGGCCGCCGAGATCGGGGCGATACCGCCGCGCCCGCACCACGCCGCACTGCTGGAGATCGTGAACCGCATGCTCCCCGGTTTCACTTTTCGCTACGCGTTGAATCGCGGCGGCTGGTATCGCCCCGGCGGCATCATCAATCGCGACGGCAAGCGCTACGCGGACAACATCGAGGCATGGGCGAAGGCCAGTCTGGAAGCATGCGGCGGCGACATGGGCGAGCTGGTCGAACGCTATGCGGCCAGCGACCTGCAGGTGACGCGCCATTCCGGCCGCACGCATTATTTCGTCGCGGCCTACGGCCCCGGCGCCGCGGATTTCCTGCAGCTGGAAGTGGAGGAATTGCAGGAAGTGCTGGATCGCAAGCTGTTCGATGCGGATGACTTGCCCGAAGACCTGCAGGAACTCGTCGAGCCGCTGAATCCGTGCGCGCTGGAACCGCAAGCCGTCGGCGCACCGCGTTACCAGTTCCGCCGTCTGGTCGACGTGCGCCAGACCATTGCCCGCGCCACCGCGCCCGAAGCACGCGATACCGGCCTGCCGCGCCTGCTCAGCGAATGGATACACAGCAGCGCCGCCGCGCGCGGCCATTTCAGCGACCATTGGGTCGTCGCGCTGCGCGAACATCAGGATCGCTACCGCAACCCGCTGCTTTCGGTCTCGCTCGTGTCGCGGCATGCGCGCGAACTCAAACCCTTCCCGTGGAACAGCGAACTTTCCGGCGTCGAGATGTTCGCGCAGTTACAGGCATTCGACCGCGCCGCCGGATATCCCTCGGCGTGGTACGCGCATCTGGTCGCCGGCACCATTACCCCGCCCAAGGTCGCCTATGCCGTGGCGCGCGACCTGGAAGCCGGGTTCTGCTATCTGCCGGATACCGAGGCGGCATTGATCAAGAGTTGGGTGGTGGCGCCGTATTCGGTCTGACCGGAGCCCTTATCCCGGGTTTGAGGGCACACCGGCAGTAGCGGAATACTTTTACAACTTTTTTACTCTCGGGCTGGAATAATCCAGCCTCATGAATCCTACGCATCCTGCCGGGGCAGACAAGTTCGCCAGCACGCACAGTCAGCCGCGCAGCCTGACTGCGCGCCTGACGTGGGTCGTCGCTGCTTGCGGCCTGGTCACCTTGCTGGCGTGGCCGCTGCGCAATGTGCTCGACCCGGCCAACATCGCCATGCTGTATCTGCTCGCCGTCGCGCTCGTGGCGATGCGCGCGGGGAAGCATGCCGCGATCATCGCCGCCTTGCTCAGTACGGGGCTGCTCGACTTCTTCTTTATCTACCCGCGTTTGTCTTTGACTGTTGGCGACGTGCAATATGTGGTCACGCTGGCCGTCATGCTGGCGGTCGCACTCATCATCGCCAACCTGACTATCGTCCTGCAACGGCAGACCGCCGCAGCCATCGAGCGCGAGCGGCAATCGCAGGCACTGTATCAACTCGCCAGTCGTCTGGCGGGCACGACATCGCTGGAGCAAGTGGCCGCAGCGACACGCGACTTTCTGCAGCACACGCAAAATTGCCGCAGCATCCTGCTGATGCGCCGCAACGATGCCTTGCATCCGGTCGAGGCGGATCAGCGCGTGGGTTCGGACCTGCAATCTGCAGCCGCATTCACCGCCATGCAGCAGGCGCAGACGCGGCACATGCAGGAGGCGGATCGTTACTGGCTGTTCCTGCCGCTGCCCGGTTCCACCTATGTGCGCGGCGTACTTGCCATCGATTTTGGCGAACCGGTCCCTGCCGCAATCGGCGCACAGCAAGCGCTGTACGAAGCCATCGCTTCGCTGGTGGCCATCTCGGTCGAGCGCCTGCACTTCGTCGAGGTCGCCCAACGCGCGCAATTGCAGATGACCGATGAACGTTTGCGCAGCGCCATTCTGTCCGCGCTGTCGCACGATATCCGCACCCCGCTGACTGTGCTCTACGGCATGGCCGACACGCTGGCGCAGGAGCCACTGCCTGCCGCGACGCGCGAAACCGTGGAAGCCATGCGCGAACAGACGCTGCGGCTGAACAGCATGGTGGGCAACCTGCTGGACATGGCCAGGCTGCGTGCCGGGAATATCCGCCTCAATCTTGAATGGCAACCGCTGGAAGAAGTGATCGGCGCCAGCATCAAACTGCTGGGCGATACCCTGCTGCAGCACCCGGTGAAAGTGGTGCTGCCGGGCGACATGCCGTTGCTCAAGTTCGATGCGGTATTGATGGAGCGCGTGCTGTGCAATCTGCTGGAGAACGCCGCCAAATATGCCCCTCCTGCCTCAGCCATCATTCTCGGCGCCCGCGTCGAAGGTGATTTGGCGCACATCTCGGTGTGCGACAGCGGCCCGGGGTTTCCGCCGGACAAGCTGGACAAGGTGTTCGAGCTGTTCGAGCGCGGCGAGGCGGAATCCAGTGTTCCCGGCGTGGGGCTGGGCTTGGCCATCTGCCGCAGCATCGTGGCGGCGCACGGCGGCGAAATACGCGCCGCCAACCGCGATGGTGGGTGCGTGACATTCACCCTGCCGCTTGGCGAGCCGCCCGCCATCGAAACGGAGACCGATGATGAGTGAGCAAGCCGTCATCCTGCTTGTCGAGGACGAAGTGCAGATCCGCCGTTTCGTGCGCGCCGCACTGGAGCACGAAGGACACCGCGTGCTGGAAAGCGGAACGCTGAAGGAGGGCGCTGCGCAATTCCACGGCATGAGGCCGCAACTCGTTATTCTCGATCTCGGCCTGCCGGACGGCGACGGCATCGGCTTCATCCGCGAACTGCGCGCGCAGGCGGAAGTGCCGGTGCTGGTGCTGTCCGCACGCTCGGCGGAGCGGGAGAAGATCTGCGCGCTGGATGCCGGAGCGGATGATTTCCTCACCAAGCCTTTTGCCACCGGCGAACTGCTGGCACGGGTACGCGCCCTGTTGCGCCGCAACAGGACCGCCAGCGCAGCCACCGAGACGCTGTTCCGATTCGGCGATGTGGAAGTCGACTTCATTCGCCGCCAGGTCACGCGCAAGGGCGGCATCGTCCACCTTACCCCCACCGAATACCGTTTGCTGATCGCCATGCTGGCGAGCGACGGCAAGGTGCTGACCTATCGCCACCTGTTGCGTGCGGTATGGGGCAACGCACACAACGAGAGCAACCATTATTTGCGCATCTACGTGAGCCATCTGCGCCAGAAGCTGGAAGCGGATCCGGCGCAACCGAAGCATTTTTTGACCGAGACCGGCGTCGGCTACCGGTTCCAGATATGAAGGAGAAGTTGGCAATGGATACAGAAAACAAATCAGGAACCGGCGTCCTGGCGCTTGCCGCCCTCGGCGTGGTGTACGGCGACATCGGCACCAGTCCGCTGTATGCCTTCAAGGAAGCCTTTGCCGGAACGCACGGACTCGCCCCCACCGAACCCAATGTGCTGGCGGCTTTGTCTGCCCTGTTCTGGGCGATGATGCTCATCATCTCGATCAAGTACGTGTGGGTGATGCTCAAGTTCGACAACAACGGCGAAGGCGGCGTACTGGCCCTGACTGCGCTGGCGAACCGCTCGGCAAGGGGCGCGGCACACTGGAAGCTGCTGATCGCCACGGCGGGCATCTTCGCCGCGGCGTTGTTTTACGGCGATGCGCTCATCACCCCGGCCATCTCGGTACTCTCCGCCGTCGAGGGGCTCAGCGTGGCCGCACCCACGCTGGAAAGACTCATCCTCCCCATCACCATCGGCGTGCTCACCGGCCTGTTCTTCATCCAGCGCCACGGCACCGGCAGCATGGGCAGGCTGTTCGGCCCGGTCACGCTGCTGTGGTTCATCGCTCTGGGCGTGCTCGGCATGATCAGCATCGCGCAAACGCCATCCGTATTGCTCGCGCTCGACCCGATGCACGCCATCCGCTTCGCAGTCGAGCATCCGGCCGGCATGTTCCTGCTGCTGTCGGCGGTGTTCCTGGCGTTGACCGGCGGCGAAGCGCTGTATGCGGACATGGGCCACTTCGGCGCCAAACCGGTGCGGCTGGCGTGGTACGGACTGGTGTGCCCGGCATTGCTCATCAACTACTTCGGGCAGGGCGCGCTGGTGCTGCGCTCGGCGGATGCCATCCAGAACCCGTTCTATCTGCTGGCGCCGGAATGGTTCATGCTGCCGCTGGTCGCGCTGGCTACCGCCGCCACGGTGATCGCCTCGCAAGCCACCATCTCCGGGGCGTACTCCATCACCCTGCAGGCGATGCGCATGGGCTATCTGCCGCGCCTGTTCATCCAGCACACCTCCGATTCGCAGCGCGGGCAGATCTACATCCCTGCAGTGAACTGGATGATGCTGGTCGGCGTGATCATTCTGGTGCTGGAGTTCGGGTCCTCCGGCGCGCTGGCGGCGGCTTACGGCATAGCCGTCTCCGGCACCATGATCATCACCACCTTGCTCACCGTCTTCGTCACCCTGATGCTGCCGGGGCGCGTACGGCTGCCGCTGCTGGTCGCATTGGCGCTATTCGCCCTGCTGGAGTTCCTGTTCTTCGGCGCCAATCTGACCAAGGTCGCGAGCGGCGGCTGGATGCCGCTGGCGCTCGGCCTGGCCCTGTTCGTGCTGCTTTCCACCTGGAAGCGGGGCAGCGTGCTGGTGGCCGAACAACGGCGCAAGATCGACATTCCGATGACGTTCTTCCTCTCCGGCGCACAGATCGATGTGCCGCGCGTTTCCGGCACGGCGATCTATCTGACCGGCGATCCCTCCATCGTCCCCAGCGCACTGTTCCACAACCTCAAACACTTCAAGGTGCTGCACGAACAGACCCTGTTCCTGCACGTGGTCACCGCCGATGTGCCGTACATCGAGGAGGAACACCGGCTGACCGTGACCCCGCTCACCGGCGGCATGTACAACGTCGCACTGCACTATGGCTTCCGCCAGGAAGTGGACATCCCCGAGGCCTTGCAAGGCTTGGGCAAACACGGCGTAGAACTGGACAGCATGAGCACCACCTACTTCATCGCGCGCTCCAATGTCGTCGATGGTCTGGGCGGCATGCCGGCATGGCGCTGCGCACTGTTCTCGTGGATGACGCGCCAGTCGGAAGGCGCCGCGAGCTTCTTCAACCTGCCCGCCAATCAGGTGGTCGAACTCGGCACCAAGGTCGTGTTGTAGCGTTGTCGGGTTTGCTACAAAGTTAGGGTGAATAAATTTCATTGAAATCAATCTGCTGCCCCTGGCACGGCAATTGCGAATACGAGGGCGTCAATACTCGTGAGCCATTGCCATGCAAGCCAAGGACATCGCCGAACTGCTGAACGAACCGGCCTGCGCGCATAACAAAAAGGAGAAATCCGGTTGTGCGCGCCCCAAGCCGGGGGCAACGGCGGGCGGCTGCTCGTTCGACGGCGCGCAGATCGCGCTGCTGCCCATCGCCGATGTGGCGCACATCGTGCACGGCCCGATCGCCTGCGCGGGCAGCTCCTGGGACAACCGCGGCACGCGTTCTTCCGGTCCGACCTTGTACCGCATCGGCATGACCACCGACCTCACCGAGCAGGACGTCATCATGGGGCGCGGCGAGAAGCGCCTGTTCCATGCGATCAAACAGGCGGTCGACAGTTATTCCCCGAAAGCCGTCTTCGTTTACAACACCTGCGTGCCTGCACTCACCGGCGATGACATCGGCGCGGTGTGCAAGGCCGCCGCCGAAAAGGTCGGCGTGCCGGTGGTGCCGGTGGACTGCGCCGGTTTCTACGGCACCAAGAACCTGGGCAATCGCATCGCCGGCGAAGCGATGTTCAAATATGTGGTGGGTACCGGCGAACCCTTGCCGGTGCCGCAAAGCGCGCAACGCCCCGGCATCACCGTGCACGATGTGAACCTCATCGGCGAATACAACATCGCGGGCGAATTCTGGAACGTGGCACCGCTGTTCGACGAACTCGGCCTGCGCATCTTGTGCACACTCTCCGGCGATGCGCGCTTCCATGAGGTGCAGACCATGCACCGCGCCGAGGCCAACATGGTGGTGTGCGCGAAAGCGCTGCTCAACGTGGCGCGCAAACTGCAGACCGACTACAAGACCCCGTTTTTCGAGGGCAGCTTCTATGGCGTGACCGACACCTCGATGGCGTTCCGCGAATTCGCCAAGCTGCTCAACGATCCCTCGCTCACCGAACGCACCGAAGCGCTCATCGCGCGCGAAGAAGCCAAGATCAACGCCGCGCTCGATCCATGGCGCGAAAAACTGCGCGGCAAGCGCGTGCTGCTCTACACCGGCGGCGTGAAGTCGTGGTCGATCGTCTCCGCCTTGCAGGATCTCGGCATGGAAGTCGTCGCCACCGGTACCAGCAAATCCACCGAGGAAGACAAGGCGCGCATCCGCGAGATCATGGGCGAGAAGACGCGCATGATCACAGACGGCAGCCCCAAGGCGCTGCTCGGCGCAGTGAAAGAATACCAGGCCGACATCCTCATCGCCGGCGGACGCAACATGTACACCGCGTTGAAAGCGCGCATCCCGTTCCTCGACATCAACCAGGAACGCGAATTCGGCTACGAGGGTTACAGCGGCATGATCGAACTCGCGCGCCAACTGGCGCTGACGATACAGAGTCCGGTGTGGTCGGCGGTGAGGAAGCCTGCGCCGTGGGCGAAGGCGGGTGTGCCGGGTGTGGAGTTGGGGGCGTGAACATGAGCAACACACAACACTTGCCGAGACACACCACACCATTCCCTCCCCCTTGCAGGGGGAGGGTTAGGGAGGGGGTAGAAACTGTGAGTATCGTTGCTGAAGATTCTTGCCCTCTCCCCAACCCCTCTCCCGCAAGCGGGCGAGGGGCACAAAGCGAAGGAGCATGACATGGCTGAGATCCTGAAACGCAACAAAGCGCTTGCGGTGAATCCGCTCAAGGCCAGCCAGCCGGTCGGTGCGTCGCTCGCCTTCCTTGGCATCAACCGCGCCATACCGATGCTGCACGGTTCTCAGGGCTGCACCGCGTTCGGCAAGGTGTACTTCGTGCGCCACTTCCGCGAGCCCATCCCTTTGCAGACCACTGCGATGGACCAGGTCTCCACGGTGATGAGCGCGGACGAGAACGTCATCCTTGGTCTGAAGGCGATCTGCGAGAAAAGCAAGCCCGCGCTCATCGGTCTGCCGACCACCGGTCTGTCCGAGACGCAGGGCACCGACATCAGACGACTGGTGAAGGATTTCTACGCCGCCCATCCCGAGTTCGCGCACATTCCGGTCATCCCGGTGAACACGCCGGATTTCACGGGCTGTCTGGAGAGCGGTTATGCGCTAGCGGTGAAGGCCGTGCTGGAGGTGCTGGTGGAGCCGGGCAACAACGTCGGCAAGCGCAAGAGGCAGGTCAACGTGCTGGCCGGTTCTTTCCTCACGCCCGGCGATGTCGAGCACATCAAGGAGATGATCGAGGCCTTCGGCCTGCGTCCGCTGGTGTTGCCGGACATCGGCGATTCGCTCGACGGCCATCTCACCGAGATGGAGAGCAGCCCGCTGACGGTCGGCGGCACGCCGGTCACCGATATCGCCAGCATGGGCGAATCCATTGCCACGCTGGTGCTGGGCAACTCCATGTACGAAGCGGCGGACTTTCTCAAGGCACAGACATCGGTTCCCGATTTTCGTTTTGACAGCCTGATGGGTCTGGATGCGGTGGACGCCTTCGTCTCCGCACTGGCCGAGATCAGCGCCAAACCGGTGCCGGAAAAGATCGAGCGCCAGCGCGCGCAGTTGCAGGACGCGATGGTGGATGCCCATTTCATGCTCGGCTTTGCGCGTATCGCCATCGCCGCCGACCCCGATCTTCTCTACGGCTACTCGCGTCTGGTGACGGAGATGGGCTGCGATGTGGTAGCGGCGATCGCGCCAGCGCGCGCCAACATCCTGCAGGACGTGAATGCGGCGCAAGTCGGCATCGGCGACCTGGAAGACCTTGAGATCGCCGCCAAGCGCAATGGAGCGCAACTCGTCATCAGCAATTCGCATGCGGTGGAGACCGCGCGCCGTCTCGCTGTGCCGCTGCTGCGCGCTGGCTTCCCGCAATACGACTTGATCGGCGGCTACCAGCGTTTGTGGGTCGGCTATCGCGGCACGCGCCAGGCGCTGTTCGATCTGGCGAACCTGTTGGTCGAGCACGGGCACCATGAGCCGGAGGCATATGTCTCCATCTATGCACAGCGGACAGGAGAAAGTCGTGCGACACCTGCGCCTGATAAAACCCACTGAGGAGCTGGCGATGACAGTCAGGATCGCATTCGCCACCAGCGACCGGCGTGCCGTCAATCAGCACTTCGGCGCGGCGGAAGCGTTTGCCGTCTACGAGGTGGGCGAGGCCGAAACAAGGCTCATCGAAGTGGCCGAGTTCATCGAGACCGCGATGGATGGCCACGAAGGCAAGCTTGCCGCCAAGGTCGAACTGCTGGGCGATTGCGCGGCGGTGTACTGCAACGCGGTGGGCGCGGCGGCCATCCAGCAGTTGCTGGCTGCTGGTATCCAGCCGATGCGCGTGGACGAAGGCACGCTCATCGACGACCTGCTGTGCGGCCTGCAAAGGAATCTGCTCAACGATCCGCCGGTGTGGCTGGCGAAACACCTGAAGAAACAGGCAGGCGGCAAGAGCTTCGCAGAGGACGAGGAGTGGCAGGAATGATCAGCGCACCCGTTCGCGTCATCTCGACTGCCGATGGCATCGCCCAGGTTGAGCCCACCGAAAAGTCCGGCTGCGGCGCTTGCGCCTCCAGCAGCAGTTGCGGGGTTTCCGGGCTGGGCAAATATTTCTCCCATAACCGCAAGTCCATCGCGGTGCGGTGCGATGCCGGCGTGCAGGCGGGCGACGAGCTGCAGCTGAGCATGAGCGAGGGCGAGCTGCTCAAGGCCGGGCTGCTGGCGTATCTGCTACCGACTGTGCTGGCGCTGACCGGAGCAGGCGTCGCGGCGGCATTCGGTCTCGGCGACATCGGCGCGGTGCTGGGCGCGGCCAACGGGATGGCGGCTGGATTCTTGCTGGGACGCCGGACGGGATGGGCGCCGCAGATGCATGCACAACGTAAAGAGTGATCAATCAACCGAAGGAGATACACCATGAACCAGGCAGTCGCAGCAGACCCGTTGTTGTCCACCGATTTCATCCAGGAGATGGTCAAGCAGATGCGCGCCATCGACAGCTACGGCACCTATGACGGCTGGCCGGTGGAGCGCATCCTCGCGCCCTATGTGGTGACCAAGGAACAGCGCCGCGCCATCCCGGTGATCGGCGATCCGGACGAGATACTGCTGTCGCGCATCAAGGCTTTCTACAACGCCATCGCCTCGCTGGTGGAGAAGGAGTGCACCCTGATGGCCGTGCCGATGATCAACATCACGCACGAGGGCTTCGGGCGGGTGGTGATCACCGTGGGCAAGCTGGTGGTGGTGGACAAGACCCTGCGCGACGTGCACCGCTACGGCTACGAGAGCCTGTCCAAGATGAAGGACGAGGCAGACAAGCTGCTGTCGGTGGCGCTGGAGATCGTCGGCAGGCATCCGGATGTGGCGGGGATGTAAGAAGACTGTAGGTTGGGTTAGACCGTAGGGCGTAACCCGACCCGCTGGTTTCAGCATATTTTTGGAGTTCAGGAATGACCGAAGAAGAACTGAAGAACCTCGACAAGGAAGTGAAGAAGCTCAAGCGCATCGCCACGGAGTGGGCGGGGCTGCTGCATGACCTGGTCGAGGAACGTTTGCCGGCCGGTTACAAGGAGATCCCCGGCATCGCGCAGTCCACTTACGACGCGTGCCAGGCTTGGGCCGAGGCGAGCGCGAAGTTGAATGCAGCGCAGAAGGGAATGCAGGGATAGTCCCCACTTTGAAAAAGGGGGCTAGGGGGGGATTTGAAAATTGCATCAGGCAAAATCCCCCTAAATCCCCCTTTTTCAAAGGGGGAAGCAGGTAACAGGGATTTTATTGAATAGTTGAGGAAGAACCATGGCTAACATCACCGGAATCACCCGAGGCGGCACGCCTTACGAACCCACTTTCGTCACCGCGCTGAACGCGGCCAACTGCATCGGCTGCGGCCGCTGCTACAAGGTCTGTCCGCGCAAGGTGTTCGAACTGGTCGAGCGCAGCGAGGACGACGAGAACTACGACGAGGACGAAGACAACAGCATGGTGATGACGCTCGCCAACGCGCTCGACTGCATCGGCTGCGGTTCCTGCGGGCGCGTCTGTCCCAAGCAGTGCCAGACGCACGAGCCGATGCCGGTGGGAGCATAACGATGCCGAAACCAGCCAAACACGTGTTCGTCTGTTCCCAGAGCCGTCCTGCCGGTCATCCGCGCGGCTCCTGCGGCAGCAAAGGCTGCGCCGAAGTGGTGGACGAGTTCATGCAGCAATGGCAGCAGCGCCAGTGTTTCGCCCAGGTGATGGTGACGCCGAGCGGTTGCATCGGCCCCTGCAGCCAGGGGCCGAATATTCTCGTCTATCCGGAGGGCGTCATGTACAACAACGTCACCAAGGCTGACGTGAGCGCGATATTCGACGAGCATCTGCTGGGCGGAAAAGTGGTCGAGCGGCTCAAGGCGCCTGCGGACATCTGGTGATCAACTGAATAGGCGGAGGTGTAGCCACATGTTGCCTGCAGAACCCGCGGCGCTGGCCGAATGCATCGTGGCGGCACTGCAAAAGGAAGCCGACAGTCTCGCCGCAGCGGGCGCCTCGCCCAAGATCGAGCTGGCCGCCTTGCAGGTCACCCGCGTCACTGACCCATCCAACCGGCAGCCCGGTTTCGAAGGCGTCTGGCGCAATGCGCGCAGCGAGCGCTGCGGCATGCTGACCATCAACAGCGACGGCAGCTTCTATGCCGAGTACGACCTGTTCTGTCCGCACCCGAAGGACGCGCGCTGGTTCGTCGAGCTGGTCACGGCGTGGGGAGCGGGGAAGGCCTTGCGCTGCGAAGCGAGGCTGATCCCGGCGTGGTGAGCGCTCCGGTCCCTCAGGCGAATTCCTTTTCGATCCTCAGCTGTGCCTGTTGCAGCGCCAGCTGGTAGATCTCCGCAAGGTCCTCTTCGCTCACGTCGATCACGCTGTCCATCTGCTCCAGCGCCCACTCGAGGTCAGATTGTTCGAGCGTGATGAAGGGGGCGGGTTTGGGCGGCGGCGGGGGCGGGACCATGCGCATCGGGTAACGCCTGCCGGGCAACAGGTTGTTGATGGCCAGCGCCAGCAGCAGCGAGAGGCCTGCATTGACGGCCACGATGGCCAGCGCCCATAGCCAGGGCATGTCATGGAACTGCGAGCTGCCGAGCACCATCATGAGCGCCGTGGCTGCGCTGGGCGGGTGCAGGCAACTGAAGACCTCCATCAGCAGAATGGCGCTGCCGACTGCGGCGCCGGCGGCGAGCGTCGGTTCCGGGATGAGCATGCCGCAGAGCAGTCCGGCGATGGCCGAGATCACGTGTCCTCCGACCAGGTTCCAGGGCTGCGCCAGCGGGCTGTGCGGCGTGGCATACAGCAGCGTCGCCGAGGCGGCCATCGACGCGACGATGAGCAGCGGAAATCCGGCCTGCGGCAGATTGTGCAGTGCGAGTGTCAGCAGCAGGATGGCGGTGCCGCCAGCCAGTCCGCTGCGGAGTTTTTCGGGGAAGGATGTTTGGGCGACATGGGGTTTGAAGGATGACAGGTACGATTTGAGATCCATGGATGACGAGCTTTCAGACAGTGAAAAATGATTGTTATGTAGCACCGAAACGATAGGCCGATACCTGCTTGCCCATGATGTTGTCGCGGAAATCGATATGGCCGGCATCGCTTTCCGCCGCACCGGCCACGACCATCAGCGGCAACAGATGCTCGCTGCGCGGATGGCAGACGCGCGCATCCGGCGCTTGGTGCCACTCGATCAGCCGTCGCTCGCGTTCGTCCGCTTCCGCGGCGACCGTATTCCCCAGCCAAGTGTCGAAATTGCGCGATGCTGCGTTCGACGCGGCGTCCGACGAGAATATCTCGCGCAGGTTGTGGTAGCTCATGCCGCTGCCGACGATGAGCACGTCTTCGTCGCGCAACGGCGCGAGCGCATGGCCGATGGCGAGATGCTGCGCCGGATCGAGGCTGTGCAGCAAAGAGAGCTGAACGACGGGGATGTCGGCTTCCGGATAGATGAGCTTGAGCGGAATGAACACGCCGTGGTCCAGCCCGCGCTCGTGTTCCTCGTCGGTAGCGATGCCCGCCGAAGCGAGCAGGTCGCGCACGCGGTCGGCGAGTTCGGGCGAGCCGTGCGCCGGATAGGTGAGTTCGTAGGTGTGTTCGGGAAAACCGTAGTAGTCGTACAGCAGGCTGTGCGTGCCGGCCGAGAGCACCGTCGCCTGTTCGCATTCCCAGTGTCCCGAGATGATCAGCAGCGCTTTGGGGCGCTGCTTCAGCGTGGCCGGGATGCCGCGCAGATAGGCTGCCATCCTGTCCCACAGATCGGGCGGCGTGCCCGGCATCGGCTCCATGAAGAAGCAGGGACCGCCGCCGTGCGGGATATAGAGGGTGGGCAGCGCCATGCTAGTCCTTGAATGCCTCGACCGGCGAATAGATGTTCACTTCATCGCTCACGGCGCCGAGGAACTTGTTCATGCCGAACTCGGAGCGCTTGATGGTGGTGGAGACATCCGCGCCGCACATCGGTTTGCGCGTCATCGGATGCGTGCCGCAGTTGAAGCCGGTGATGGTGAGCGTGACCGGCCTGGTCGTGCCCAGCAGGGTCAGCTCGCCTTCCGCCGCGACCGGCTTGTCGCCTTCGAAGGTGATCTTGTCGGAGACGAAGCGCATGGTCGGAAAGGCGACCACGCGGAAGAAATCCTGGCCTTTCATGTGCTCGTTCCACTTGTCGAAGCCCATGTCGATCGAGGCGGTCTCGACGACCAGTTCGACGCTGCCTTTTTTGGCGGCGACATCCAGCGTGATTTTGCCGCTGGACTTGTTGAAGCGGCCGCGCTGGGTGGAGAAGCCGAGATGGTTCACGCCGAACATCGGCCAGGTGTGGGTGGGGTCGATGGTGTAGCTGTCCGCCGCATGCGCGGGAATGGCGAGCAGGGCGGCGAACAGAATGCCGAGAGACTTGTGCATGGTGGTTCTCCTTGTTGTTGTCACTTCTTGGCGGTGAGGGTGAGATGGAAGCGGATGTTTACTTCATCCGCGACGGTGTCGGTGTCGCTCCAAATGCCCGAGCCGATGGCGTAGTCGAGGCGTTTGATCGGGAAGCTGCCGTCGATGACGAGCGTATCTCCCTTCTGTTCCAGCGTGAACGGCGCCGTGATCTCGCGCGTCACGTCGCGGATGGTCATCTTGCCGCTGACCGTGTAGCGTCCCGGCGCGATGCGCGTCACCTTGTCGGAGACGAAACTGGCGCGTGGATATTTCGCTGCATCGAACCATGAGGCGCCGAGCACTTCCTCGTAGGCTTCCGCGCTGCCGACATCGATGCTGGCGATGTCGATGTCGAGGCGAGCTTTGCCCTGTTCCGGCCTGGCCGGGTCGACCGCGATGCTGGCGCTGAAGCGCTTGAAGTCGCCATCCACCGATACGCCCATCTGCCTGGAGACGAATACCAGGCTGCTCTGCTGCGGGCGCAGCACGGAGAATTCGGCCGCCTGCGTAGCGGTGCAGGCCAGCGTCAGCAACAAAAGGAACAAGGTTCTCATGGTTTTCTCCGCAGGAAAGGGACCATTCTGATCAGGACGTCGTCGCGCTCGACGAAATGATGCTTGAGCGCCGCACCAATGTGGGCGAGCACCAGCCCGAACAGCAGGAAGTTGAGGTATTTGTGCACCTCCAGCAGCAGGTCGCCCAGGTCCTTGTCCTTGCCCACCAGATCGGGCAGCGGCAGCACGCCGAACCACACGGTCTGGAAGCCCTTGGCCGAGCTCATCAGCCAGCCGCTGACGGGAACGATGAAGATCAGCGCATACAGCGCATAGTGCGTCGCGTTGGCGGCGAGTTTCTCCCATGCCGCCATGCTTTCCGGCAAGGGCGGGGGGCGGTGGGTGACGCGCCAGGTGACCCGCAGCATGGCGAGCATGAGCACCGTGACGCCTATCCATTTGTGGTAGCTGAACAGGCGCAGCTTGTACGGCGTGAGCGGCAGGTCGTGCATGTATACGCCGAGCGGGAAAGCGGCGAAGATCAGCAGCGCGACCAGCCAGTGCAGGCCGATGGCGGTGCGGGTGTAGCGGTCAGTCATCGTGCTCCCCTCGATTTGTTTGGCATATCCTAGTGTTACGCTCGGCTATGGTCAACATGGTTTTATGTCGCCTCCCCCCGGTCCCACAGGAATGCAACCTTTTCCGCCATCGCGCTTCAAACGTTTCGCTGATTCCGGGCGCGGGACTTGAAAATCCGGGAATCGCCCGCATCTGGCTGACCGTGGCGCGGTGATACACTGCGCGCCGCAAAACATCGTATCTTTGGAGAATGAAGCAATGAAACGTATCTTTTTGTTCATCCTGACCAACATCGCGGTGCTGCTGGTCATCAACATCACCTTGCGCCTGCTGGGCGTGGACCGGGTGCTGGACGAGAGCGGCGCGATCAATTTCACCGCGCTGATGGTGCTGTCGGCGGTGATCGGCTTCTCCGGTTCCATCGTTTCGCTGCTGATGTCCAAGTGGATGGCGAAGCAATCGGTGGGCGCGCAGGTCATCGAGAATCCGCAGGACCCGACCGAGCGCTGGCTGGTCGAGACCGTGCGCCGCCAGGCGCAGGCCGCCGGTATCGGCATGCCGGAAGTGGCCATCTACGACGCGCCCGACGTCAACGCGTTCGCCACCGGCTGGAACCGCAATGCCGCGCTGGTCGCGGTGAGTACCGGCCTGCTGCACAGCATGAGCCGCGACGAGGCCGAAGCCGTGCTGGCGCACGAAGTGAGCCACGTGGCGAATGGCGACATGGTGACACTGGCGCTGATCCAAGGCGTGGTCAACACCTTCGTGGTGTTCTTCGCCAAGCTGTTCGGCATCCTGGTGGATCGCGTGCTGCTCAAGAACGACGGCCGCAGCGGCCCTGGCATCGGCGCTTTCGTCGCCGAGATCTTCGCCCAGATCGTGCTGGGCATCCTGGCCAGCATGATCGTGATGTGGTTCTCGCGCCAGCGCGAGTTCCGCGCTGATGCGGGCGGTGCCAGCCTGGCCGTGCGCCAGAAGATGATCGCCGCGCTGGAGCGCCTGAAAGCGAACCACGAGCAAGCCGCTGCCATGCCGCAGAATATGTCGGCGATGGCGATCTCGAGCGGCGGCGGTTTCTCCAGACTGTTCATGACCCACCCGCCGCTGGAAGAGCGCATCGAAGCGCTGCGCGCCGGGCGCTAAGTCTGGTCAGGCTCAAATGAAAAACGGCGGGTACTCCCCGCCGTTTTTCATTCATCCCCGTAATCTTCCTCGTCGTCATTGAACTTCTCGCGCGGTGGATCGCCGTCGTACACCAGGTTCTGGCGCCGCATCAGGTACGCATCGCGGATGAAGCTGTAGCGGTCGATGATGGCATCGTCCAGCACGTCTTCCTGTTCCAGCAGATTGGCGCGCGTGTTCAGGCCTTCCGCCGCCCAGGCGCTGTTGCGCGTCGGCACGTGATCGGTGTTGGCGATGACGCTGCTGTAGCCGTCGGCATAGCGGCCGACGCCGTCGCGGAACGAGCTTGGCCCCAGTACCGGCAGCATCAGGTACGGGCCGCTCGGTACGCCCCAGTAACCCAGCGTCTGGCCGAAGTCCTCGTTGTGCTTCGGCAGGCGATGCGCGACGTCGATCAATCCGAACACCCCGAAGGTGGAATTGAACAGCACGCGGCTGCCGTCGCTGATCGCCTGCTTGAATTTCAATTGCATCAGGTCGTTCACGGTGATGACAACATCGTCGAGGTTGGAGAAGAAGTTGTCCACCATGGTCCTGGCAGGGCTCGGCACCGCCGCGACATAGCCGCGCGCGACGGGTTTGACCACGGCACGGTCCAGCGTGTCATTGAATGCGTACACGCC
>JBQGEN010000214.1:0-10239 GCA_052039615.1 Sideroxyarcus sp.
GCAGGCCAAGGAAGTCGAACTTCACCAGACCGACGGCCTCCACGTCGTCCTTGTCGAACTGGCTCACCGTGCTCTCGCTGCCTTCGGCGCAATACAGCGGACAGAAGTCGGTGAGCTTGCCCGGCGCGATGAGCACGCCGCCCGCGTGCATGCCGACGTTGCGCGTCAGGTCTTCCAGGCGCTCGCCCAGTTCCATCAATTCATCCACGCCATCTTCGCTCGCGATGATGGCGTTGAACTCCGGCTCCATCTCGCGCGCCTTCGCGAGCGACACCGGTTTCACGCCATCCAGCGGCACCAGCTTGGACAACTTGTCGCACAGGCCATAGGAGAAATCCAGCACGCGCCCGACGTCGCGGATAACACCCTTGGATGCCATGGTGCCGAAGGTGGCGATCTGCGACACGCAATCCTCGCCGTAGTGGCGGCGCACGTACTGGATCACCAGTTCGCGCCCGTCCTGGCAGAAGTCCACATCGAAGTCGGGCATGGACACGCGCTCGGGGTTGAGGAAGCGCTCGAACAGCAATTCGTAGCGCAAGGGGTCAAGGTCGGTGATGCCGAGCGAGTACGCCACCAGCGAACCCGCGCCCGAACCGCGGCCCGGCCCGACCGGCACGCCGTTGGGAAACTTCTCGTCGCGATAAGCCTTGGCCCAGCGGATGAAGTCGGACACGATCAGGAAGTAGCCGGGGAAGCCCATCTTGATGATGGTCTCGGTCTCGAATGCAAGGCGCGCCTGGTATTCCGGCATCCTGGCGGCGCGCTGCGCCTCGTCCGGGTACAGGAACTGCATGCGCGCCTCAAGGCCGCGCTGCGCTTCGCTGCGCAGGAAATCGTCGAGGCTCTCGCCATTGGGCGTGGGGAAATTCGGCAGGCAGGGCTTGCCCAGCTTGAGGGAGATATTGCAGCGCTTGGCGATCTCCACGCTGTTCTGCAACGCCTCCGGCAGGTCGGCGAACAGTTTTGCCATCTCCGCCTGCGTCTTGAAGTATTGCTGCGCGGTGAATTGCTTCACGCGGCGCTTGTCGTTCAACACATAGCCTTCGGCGATGCACACGCGCGCTTCGTGTGCCTTGTAGTCGTCGATGCTGAGGAACTGCACCGGATGCGTGGCCACCACCGGCAGCGCCAGCTCCGCCGCCAGCTTCACCGTCTCGCGCAGGTGCTGCTCCTCGCGCGGCGCGCCGTAGCGCTGCACTTCCAGGTAGAAACGGTCGGGGAACAGCCCGGCATAGTCCTGCGCAACGAGCTTCGCGCTGTCGGCATTGCCGTTCAGCAGTGTGACGCCCACCTCGCCGAGATGCGCCCCGGACAATGCGATCAGACCATTCGTCCCGCCACTCAGCCATTGCCTGCGTATCTCGGGGCGACCGCGGTACTGGTTCTCCAGGTAGGCGCGCGTGAGCAGGTCGCACAGGCGCAGGTAGCCCGCATGCGACTGGCAAAGCAACAGCAGGCGGAAAGGCTGCTCGCGCACGGCATCGTTGGTCACGTACACGTCGCAACCGACAACCGGCTTGACGCCGGAACCGCGCGCCTCCTTGTAGAACTTCACCAGCCCGAAGACGTTGGACAGGTCGGTGAGCGCCAGCGCAGGCATGGAATCCGCCTTCGCCGCTCCCACCGCCTCTCCGATGCGCACGATGCCGTCGGCGATGGAGTATTCGCGATGCAGGCGCAGGTGGACGAAGGAGGGTTGAACCATGATCGGTGGCAAAAAATTCAGGCGGGAATTTTACCACCTGAGTTTCTGTAGCCGCCCCCCATATTTCCGCAGAAATAAAAACCGCCCACGAGGGGCGGTTGTGCATCTGGCGGAGAGGGAGGGATTGTTCGGCTTTCGCGTTGCCGCCGCGAAAGCCTCATCCCTCACTGCGTTCGGAACCGCCCTACGGGCGTCCTGCGCGAGCGGCTGGTGGCTACGGCCGCGCTTTCGCGCTTAACGTTCGCAAGCTCACGTTAGCCTGCACCGCAACGCGCCAGTTGCCGCGCGTTGTCGAACCCAGGAGGTTTCGTCCACACTTCCTTTCAGCCAAAGAAAATGGGCAGGTAGAACCTGCCCATTTTGTTTGGCGGAGAGGGAGGGATTCGAACCCTCGGTACGGGGTTACCGTACGCCTGATTTCGAGTCAGGTACATTCGACCACTCTGCCACCTCTCCGAAGGGCGCGCATTTTACCAGCAAGATTCGAATTTCGGGCAGAATGTTCACATGCGTAGCCTCCTACCACTGCGACTCGCGGTCATCATCGCGCTGTTTGCCTGGCTCTGGCTCAAGGGCACCGCCACCGACCCCTTGCCGGACTGGCGTCTGGGGGAACTGGTGGTCATCGTGCCGCCGCCCGAGATGGAGGTCGAACACGCCTTTGAAACGGAGCTCGCCAGACTGTTTGCGCAGCAATTGCAGGTCAGGCTGAAGCCCTTGCCGCTGGCACCGGATCAGGCGTCGCCCGCGCTGGTCTCGCACCAGGCCCATCTGGCGACCGCCACCCGCGCCTCGACCGATTACCCGCTGCTCTTCAGCCCGCCCTACCAGACTCTGGCCGAACTGCTGATCTGCAGCGGCGCCACGCCGGATAAGCTCGACGACCTCGCCGGGCGCGACCTGGTGGTCGCCGCCGGCTCGGCACAGGAAGCCGCGCTGCGCCATGTGCAGCACGAATACGCCGCGCTCGACTGGAAATCGCGGCGCGGCACTTCGTCGGCCGAACTGCTGGAAGAAGTCGCGGACGGCAGGCTCGACTGCACGCTGGTGAACGAGGAACAGCTGGCGACTGCGCGCAATCACTATCCGGAACTGGGCGACGCGCTGGACATCGGATCGCCTTCAGCCATGACCTGGGCTTTCGCCGGCGACGGCGATGCCGCCCTGCTCGACGAGGCGCAGCAGTTTTTCGCCCGCATCGGGCGGGACGGTACGCTGCGCCGCCTGCTCGACCGCTACTACGGATACAACGAGCGGCTGGACGCGATGGACGCGGAGACGTTCATCGCACATACGCGCACGGTGCTGCCGCAATACCGGCGCTGGTTCGAGGAAGCCGCCGACCTCACCGGCATCGAGTGGGAACTGCTGGCGGCGCTGGCATATCGCGAATCGCACTGGGATCCGAATGCCACTTCCCGCACCAACGTGCGCGGCATGATGATGCTGACCGAGGAGACCGCGGACCGCATGGGGTTGGCGAACCGCCTTGATGCGCATTCCAGCATCCTCGCCGGCGCGCGCTATCTGCAGCTGCTCAAGGAACAGTTGCCGTTACGCATCAGGGAAGAAGACCGGCTGTGGCTGGCGCTGGCCGCCTACAATCAGGGCATGGGACATCTGGAAGACGCGCGCATCCTGGCGAGCCAGTCCGGCTTGAACCCGGACGCGTGGGCCGATGTGAAACGCGTGATGCCTCTGCTCGCGCGCCCGTCGGTCTACCAGAATGCCAAGCGCGGCAAGGCGCGCGGCGGCGAGGCCGTGATCCTGGTCGAGACCGTGCGCATGTATCGCGACGTCCTGAAACGCCTGGAGGCACAGCATTCGCAGGCGCAACCAGCGGCCGGCCCATACGGGATCATCGGCAGCTTCTTCGACTGAGCTAGCGCCGCTCCAGCAAGAAGCGGTTGATCTCCAGCGCGATGGCCGCTGGCCCGAACGCCGGGCTGACCGCCAGCAGCTTGTTCAGCAGCCCCGGCACGACCACACTGCGGCCGCGGCGCATCCCCTCGTATCCGACCAGCGCCACGTCGCGCGCCTCCATCGGCTTCAACCAGCGGAACAACCGCGTCTTTTGCGCGCTGGCGGCCTCCTCGAACCCGGTGCGCGTCGGCCCCGGACATAACGTCGTTACCGTCACGCCGCTGCCGCGCAACTCGCGGCGGATGGCGCGCGAAAAGGACAGCACGTAGGACTTGGTCCCGTAGTACACCGCCATGCCGGGACCGCCGGGCTGGAATCCGGCCAGCGACGCGAGGTTGAGTATCTTGCCGTGTTTTCTCGCGACCATGCCGGGAAGCGCTAAGCGGGTGAGCATAGTCAGCGTGGAGACGTTCAGATGAATCATGCGCTCAATGGCCTCCGGCGCTTCGGCAGCGAAGTCACCGGCATCGCCGACGCCTGCGTTGTTCACCAGCACGTCGATATCCGGCGTGATGGAGACGATCTCCCGCCACAAGGCCGCGGCCGCAAAAGGCTGCGCGAGATCCATAACGATGGCGTGCGCCGTGTTGCCATATATCTTGACGAGATCGTCGGCCAGCTTCCGCAGACGCCCGGCACTGCGCGCGATCAGGATCAGATCGTAGCCGCGCGCCGCAAGCAAGCCGGCCAATTCCATGCCTATGCCGCTGGATGCACCGGTGATGACTGCTGTCTTCCTGTCCATATCGACCTCCCGGAAATCACATCTGCCGGAACAGATGCGCATAGCTGCGGCTCACCGCGATCTTCTCCGGCCTGTCGCGCAGATTCAGCGACACCTTGCCCAGCAGGTCGTGATGCGCGGAGACGATTTGTCTTGCGTTCACGACCGTGCTGCGATGCACCTGCCAGAAGTGCTCACCGTCCAGTTGTCCGATCAGCTCCTTGAGCGGCGTGCGCAGCAGCAACTCGGCATCGCGAGTAAGTACGCTAGTATATTTGTCGGCGGACTGGAAGTAGCACACCTCATCCACCGCCACCATGCGCACCGTCTGCCCGACCTGGATGCGCAGCCAGCGCAGCGGCGCCGGTTTGCCTTGCGTCGCCAGCAGTTGCTGCAGATGCGCCAGCAAGGCATCCGGCGTATCCGCACTGTGCTGCTTCAGTCTTTCCACGCAGCGCGCCAGTCGTTCGTCGGAGACCGGCTTCAGCAAATAATCCACCGCCGCCTGCTCGAACGCCTGCACCGCATGGTCGTCGAAGGCGGTGACGAACACCACGCGGCATCCGGGCGGGGCCGCGCGCGCCGCATCCAGGCCACTCCGCCCCGGCATGCGGATGTCGAGGAAGGCGATGTCGGGGCTGACCTGCTGCAGCGCGGTTTCGGCGGCAAGACCGTCGTGCAGCACGGCGGCAATCTCCAGTTCCGGCCACAATTTCGCCAGCCTGCGTTGCAGATCGTCGGCAAGATGCGGCTCGTCGTCGGCGATGATGGCTTTCATGCTACCTCGTTGCTGGAAGTTCCAATGTCGCGACCGTACCGCCCTGTTCCCGGCTCTGCAAGCATAACTGCCCGGTTTCGCCGAACAGCGTCTTCAGGCGCGCCCGCACGTTCGCCAGACCGGCGCCGCCGTCATCGCCAGCGCCGACCAGACCGACCCCGTTGTCGCTGACCTCGATGCGCAATACTACATCTTCGATGCTCACACGAATGCCGATCTCGCCGCCGCCGATCTTGGGTTCGATGCCGTGGCGCACCGCATTCTCCACCAGCGGCTGCAGCAGCATCGGCGGAAAAGGCAGCCGCCGGGCCGCATCGGCCGCCTCGATGCGCCAGCGCAGGCGCTCACCGAAACGTATCTTCAATATCTGCAGGTAGTTCTCCAGCATGGAGAGTTCGTCGTCCAGCGTGGTCCGGTCGCTGCGCGCCCGTGCCAGCGCCACGCGCAGCCAGTCGTTGAGGCGCTCCAGCAGCTTCTTCGCCAGTCCCGGGTCGCTGTCGATGAGGCTGCTCACGTTCGCCAGCGTATTGAACAGGAAGTGCGGCTCGATCTGCGCTTGCAGCAATTTGAGATTGGCTTCGACCTCGCGCTTCTCGCTTTCGCCCTGCTCCAGTTGCCGCTGCTTCACTTCTATCTCGATGCGCTCGGACAGCAGGAAGGCGATTGCGCCGATGAGTCCGAAGAACAATCCCAGGGTCATCGATGTGAGCACATGCTCGTCGCCCCAGCTGCCCACGCCGCTGATGGCGAAGGCCAGCGTTAGCCCGAGTGCAACGCTGGTCGGCAGCGTGATGCACAGAACGGCGAGGCGGATGACTCCGTGGCGCACGAAAGCCGCGACCGTGACATTGATGCCCATCACCGACATGCCAATACACTGCGAGTAGATGAAGTTGTGCCAGAACAGGATGCCGGGCATCAGCAGGGTCAGGATGCCCGCAATGGCGGTGTTGAAGATGAAGGTGGAAACAAGATAGGCGAGTATCTTTTTCATCGCATCAGATGGAGGACTTGAGGCCCAGCGTGAAGCTGCGCGTAAACAGCGCGCCCGCCTCCTGCCGCGCACCGCCCTGCGGCAACACGGCAAGGGCGTAGATACTCAGGCGCGGATGTAGCGTCGTCTCGCCATAGGCCGCAAACTCGTTGCCGGAATCGGTGATGTTGCGCGTGTACATCAGCCGCCAGTAGCCGGTCTCGCTCATCATGTTCGCCTGCCACACAGCATGGAAGTAATCGCGCCCCAGCAGGCGCGGCATCAGCCCCAGCGGCAGGCCGAACTGCGTGGTGGCGCGCTGGAAATAGGCAGACTCCTCTTCTTTTGTGTAGCCGTGGCCGTCATGCAGATATTCGAGCATCAGCGACTGGCCGCTCTCGAAGGTATAGGAGGAACCGACCAGCGCGGCATTGCCGCGCGGCGAGGGAGACTGGATCTGGTAAGGCTGCGCCGCGTCCTCCGGCGAGCCCAGCACCACCGGCAGCACCGATGACCCGAATTCACCGTACAGCATCAACTCGTCGCTCATGGTGTACTGGCCGTGCGCGCCGTAGAACGCACCGAGATGCGGCGCTTTCGCGGCAACCATGCCCCAGGCGATCTCTTCGCCGCGCGTGTCGAACTTCGCCAGCCAGCTGTTGCGCCAGGCATCCGGTTGCGCCGCGCCGTAGCCGGAACGCACGATGCGCGCCAGCGTGGTGCTGCTCTGCATGTCCGGTGTCCACGTCACTTTCGCCACATCCATGCCAACCAGTTCGCGCATGGGGTCAGTACGGCCGTTGTCGAAATAGAACGGACTCGACGGCGATCGGAACTGCCCCGCGCCCCAGTTCAGCACATCGCGTCCGGCGGCGACGTTCCAGCTGTCCGCTGCGCGTACGCGCACCTGCCAAAGGCTCAGATAGCCCTCGCTGTGCGAACGCTGGCCGAAGGCATTGCGCATCTCGCGCGTGGAGCCGATGCCACGCGCGGTGAGGCGCACAGTCTCGCTCTCGGCCTTAAAGCCAAAACGCAACTCGGCGACGTCGCTGCGCTGCGGCAACCGCGCAATCTGGTTATAGGGATTCAGTACGCTGTCGTCGCGCAACACCATGCCGTTGCTGTAGACGTAGAGCGTGCCGTCCCACGAAGTGCGCCAGTCCGACTCGTCGGCCAGTGCTGGCGCCGCGAGTGCCGCCAGCACGCCGAAAACCATGGAACGCACACCACCCATTACTGCATCTGCCCCAGATCGAATTCCGCCGCCGCGATCTTCTTCACCTTCACCGTGCCGAACTCCATCACGGTCTCCGCGTCGATCAGCGCATCGCGGATGGTCATCCTGCTGATGAACGGGATGCGCCTGCCGTCATGCTCGATGGTGTTGCCATACTGGAAAGTGGCGGTCTTGAGCAGCTTGCCGCTGACCGAGTAGAACTCGGCCTTGACGCCGACCACACGCTTCACCGACACCCAGTAGCGGATCTTGTCGTAGGTGGCACGCTTGTGTTTCGCGGCCAGATCGAGCGTGTAACATGGTTCACCGTCGACGTTCTCGGTCGCCCCCAGTTGTGCATCGTAATCGCCCGCATAGTTGGTCGCGGCGATGTCGCCGTTGGAGGCCTGCCCGCTCATGCGCTGGCGCGGCGAGATCGGGATGGGTTTGGACAGGCCGGGCCGCGTCATCCACATGTTGCGGTCAACCTGCAATATCTTCGAGCCCTTGAAGCGCACCGGCTCCTGCGTCTCCGCCACGCTGGAATCGTCCACCGCCTTGACCAGGATGCGCTGCGGCTCGTCCATGCGCTCGCCGTCGCGCGACTGCAATTTGATCTCCCACACGATGCCGGGCAGGCCGCCGCCGCGCGCCTGGTCGGAATCCGTGAGGATGCTGTGTGCATCGGGCACGGCCATCGCCGCAGCGGATACAGCAAACAAAAACAGGCTGGCGATCGTTCTCATAACCACTCCCTAAACATGCCCCAGTGCATCGATGATGTCCTTCTTCGCCGCGCGCCGCGCCGGCATGTACGCCGCCAGCGTGCCCACCAGCCCCATCAGGATGAAGGTGAACACGGTGCGCGCGAGATCCAGGTCGACCAGCAACGGCACCGGACTCGCGCTGTTGGGCGGAATATAAGAGATGTTCGCCGCATTGACGCCCCAGCGCACCAGCAGCGCGATCACCAGTCCGGTGACGCAACCCAGCAGCGTGAGCAGCATCGACTCCATGGTGAACAGCCGTATCACCCCGCTGCGCTTGAGACCGATGGCGCGCAGCGTGCCGATCTCGCGGGTGCGTTCGATCACGGTCATGCCCATGGAATTGGCCACGCTCATGATGACCACGGTCAGCACGATATTGAAGATGAAGCCGAAGATCATGTCGAACATGCCGTGGACCTGGTTGTAGAAATCGGACAGTTCCTGCCAGGTCAGGATCTCGACCTCGAACCCCGCTGCCGCGAGTTTCGCCAGCAGGCGGTCACGCATCGCCTCGGTCCGGGATTCATCGTCGAGCAGGATGGTCAGCCGCTGCGCGCGCCCTTCCGCATCCAGCAGGGTGCGCGCCAGCGCCAGCGAGACGAAGGCGAACTTGTCATTGCTGCCCGCGTTGCCGGTGTTGAAGGATTTGGCCAGGGTGATGTCGGCGGCATTGGCCTGTCCGCTCAGCGTGTTCACCAGCACCTGTGCCTGCTCGCCTTCCTTCAGATGCAGCATCTCCACAAGCCCGTCGCTCAGGCTGACCACTTCGGGTCTGTCCTTGTCCAGGCGCATGCGCATGTTGTCGAACATGCCGCTCTTGCGCTCCGCTTCGGTCAGCGAACCTTCGCGCAGCTTCACCACCGCTTCCGGCTCGATGCCCTCGGCAATGAAGATGGTGCTAGCGCGGCCGTTGCTCACCAGCCCGCTCATGCCCAGACGCGGCGCGACCAGTTTGACGTGCCCCTCTTCGCGCACCAGCTTGCTGATGGCCTCGACCTCCTGCGCCGTGAGCAGGTAGCGTTCCGGATCGAGCTTGCCTTCCGTGCGCATGCCCTTCTTGTACAGCGTCAGGTGGCCCAGCATCTCGCCGTGGATGGACTGGCGGCCGAGACCGTCGTAGACGTTGTGCGTATAGCCCGCGAACAGCACGATGGCCGCGAAGCCGAAAGCGATGGCGAGCATCGTCACCGTCGAGCGGCGGCGGTTGCGCATCAGGCCGCGCAGGGCGAGTCTGATCATGTTCTTCATGCCATCACCTCGTCGCTCACGATGTTGCCGTCGCGCAGCAGTATCTTGCGGTCGACATGGTCGAGCAGCCGCTGGTCGTGCGTGGTGAACACGAAGGTCACCTTGCGCGCGCGGTTCATCTTGCGCATCAGCTCCACCACCATGCGGCTGTTCTCCGAATCGAGGTTCGCCGTCGGCTCGTCGGCGATGACCAGCTTGGGATCGACCACCAGCGCGCGCGCGATGGCGACGCGCTGGCGCTGACCGCCGGAGAGCTTGTCCGGCAGCGAGCCCTTGAACTTCTCCAGCCCGACATCCACCAGCGCGGCGGCAGCGCGTTCGTGCGCCTCGTGCTCGGCCACGCCCTGTATCTGCAGGGGCAGCATCACGTTCTCCAGCGCCGACAGCACCGGCACCAGGTTGAAGTTCTGGAACACGAAACCCAGCTTCTTGCTGCGAAACTCGGTGAGCGCATCATCGTCCAGCACGCGGGTATCCTGCTCGTCGAAATGCACCTCGCCCTCGGTCGGCGCATCGATCAGGCCGATGATGTTCATCAGCGTGGATTTGCCGCTGCCGGACGGGCCCCATACGGCGAGGAACTCGCCGGCATGGATGTCCAGCGAGATGCTGTTCAGCGCGTCGATGGTGGTCTCGCCCAGCAGGAAGCGGCGCTTGATGTTGCGCAGCTTCAGGATAGGCGGACGGCTGGTGTTATCGCTCATGTTCGGTCTCAATGTAATTGGATGGATCTGAAAACGGCATTCTCGCCGACAGCAAAGGCGACCTTGGCAAAATCGGGCGGGACGGACCTGCCGTGCGCGGCGCTATCACCGCCAATCGCCTTCATCGTTGCCCTCCTCGGGCAGCCACGGAATCCACTGTAAAGAGGCGGCGTCCGGAATGGGAGAAAAAAGCGA
>JBQGEN010000215.1:0-16713 GCA_052039615.1 Sideroxyarcus sp.
GACATCCATGAACTGCTGCGCGCATGGGAACTGAAGCATCGTTTCCTGACTTCCGAAAGCGTGTTCCACCATACGCTGTTCCGCAAGGAAACGCGTTGGCCGGGTTACTACTACCGCGGCGACGTGATGAAGCTGGACGACAAGAACTGGCACGTACTGACAGTTTCCCGTCGCGATCCGAAGACGGGTGAGTACACCATGGAGAAAGCACCGCTCTACCACTTGGTGGGCGATGTGGAAAAAGCACCAGCAGAAGCACACTAAGCAAGTAAGTGCATCAATAGAGGACCGGCATAATCCATGTTGGTCCTCTTTTTATCTGTCTCGCAGGAATGGCATAATCATTCTCAACGGAAGATGCATGGACGTCATGCTCGTATAACGGAGTTCGGTTGATGAATATCATTGATAAGACAGATGCAGAGATTCTGGAGATCGCGCACCCCATGTGGGCAGATCTGGTGAAATACTCCAACGAAGGCAACTATGGTGCTTTCACACGCAATTTTTCCAGCACCTTGATCCAAGGTGCCAATGAGGTCGAGATGGGCAAGCAGTTTGCACGCAGCGAACTGGCCAAGAACCTGTCCCCGGACTATGAGTATCTGGGCATCATCCGTCGCGGCGAATACGTCACCGTGCTATACAAACAGAAAAGCACGGCGAAAGCCGGTGAATGGCTGGGCAGACTGGTGCTGGGTTATGAGAAGGACAAGGTAAGGATCTTCGGCGCCACCATTTTTTAAGACACGGTCATAAATATCAAACATGTCAGATACGATAGCAGACGAAAAATTCGTTGAACTGAACTACAAGGTCATCGACAACAAGACCGGCGACGTACTGGTCACCGTGGACTATCCGATCGGCTATGTGCACGGCGTGAACGACGTGATGTCCGAAGAGGTGACGCGGGAACTGTATGGCAAGAAGGTCGGCGACACCATCGAGGTGCCGGTAGATACCACCAAGTTGTACGGTGAGCGCGACGAATCGCTGGTGTTCACCGACCGGATCGAGAACGTGCCGGAGGAATACCGCGAGCTCGGCATGACCATCACCATGGAGAACGACAAGGGGGAGCCGCGCAACTTCATCGTCACCCGCCTCGACGACAAGACGCTGACCATCGACGGCAACAACCCGCTGTGCGGGCGGCAAGTCACGTTCGTGCTGGAAGTGCAGACCATCCGCGACGCGACCGAAGAAGAGATCGATCTGGGCGGCCCGGTCGGCGCCGATCCAGACTTGAACGAGATCCTCGAACGGGCCAAATGAACTTCTCGACCGCCTACCTGCTCTACCCGCCGAACCGCGCGCTGGAACGTTCCATCGCCGATTCCCTGGTTCTGCTGAGCCCGGAGATGGCCGCAGCGGCTGCGCCGGATACGCAGGTCGCGATGGCGGACAATTTCCGTTTCACGCGCGGGAACTACGAGCAGCACCGCTACAGCGCAAGGGTATTCGAGCCTTTGCGCGAAGCGCTGGAGGCGGCACTGGACGGGGATCCCGCGAAGATCAGCCGCGACCGCGAGCCTCTGGTCTGGGCGGCGAAGCAGAACGATCTCGGCAACATCCTGGCCGCGCTGGGCCAGCAGCGCAGGGATGCTGCAGCGCTGGAACGCGCCATCCAGTGCTTCGGCAAGTCGCTGGAAGTGTTCACCCGGGAAAACGCTCCCCGGCAATGGGCAGCCACGCAATACAACCTGGCAACGGCCAACCAGACGCTGGGTCGCCTGAGTGAAGCGACCGCGCCATTGAAGTTCGCCGTGGATGCCTACACCGATGTCCTGCAGGTGTGGACCAAGGAACAGTCGCCGCAAGAGTGGATGCTCACCATGCATCAGTTGGGCGCCACCCTGTACACCTTCGGCAGACAGCTTAAGGGCAACCGCCAGTTCCAGAAGTCGGTGGTCGCATGGAAGAACGCGCTGACCGCGCTCGACGCGGACAATTACGCACTGGAACTGACCGCCACGCACAACAACCGCGGCGTCACCCTGCACCACCTTGGCGAGTCGGAAGAGAATGCCGCGCGGTTGAAAGAGGCGATCAATTCCTACGAATTGGCATTGACGGTCAGCATGGAGCAGCAGTTGCCCATCCATGTAGCCGCGCTCTGCAGGGTGAACAAGGCGACCGTGCAGAATTCACTGGCGCAGTTGACCAATGACGCAGCGCTTGCAGAAGAGGTCGCGGACGAGTTCGAAGTGATCATGGAGTGCTTCCCGCACGCGCTGCAACCGCTGTGCCTGAAGCATTGCGAGGAACAGATGAAACAGGCGCGCGCCCGGCACCAAGCGCTGGGCAGCGCGGTGGGCTGAACGGACGCCAGGCCCGGAGTCAGGCGGCGAGTTTGTACTCGACGTTGATGAAGGAGCCGGTGTCCGCCAGGAAACGCACCGCCCTGACGCCGACACCGACTTCCGGGTGGGCTTCGGATCGGTCGGCGGAAAGGGTCAGCGCCACGCCCAGCCGTGGAGACAGATTGTGGCTTTTGCAGACTTCCACGATCTTGTCCTTGAGGGGTTCCAGTTGCTTGACGAGCGTATCCGTCAGGGCGAACACGTCGGCCTCGCCGGAAAGGATGTCCGTGGATAACTCCCACGAACTGATCACCGGTTTGTCGAGCGTGCTGTATGCGCCGGCGGCGTTGACAGTGGTGGGCTCCACCCCGAGCAGACGGGTGATGTCGTCGGGGTTGAAGTGGTAGCCCAGCAATGCAAAGTAAGCGCGTGCTTTATTCGATGCCACGATGGTTTCCTCGTTGGTTGAATGATGGCCGAAGTATAACGTAGAGAAAGAGGTGTTCTGTTGACATCCGGAACGACACAGGAAAAGAAACGCGACCCGAACAATCCCTGCCTGTTCTGCACGGATCCGCGCGGGATATCGATACAGCATGAACTTGCTTACAGCGCCCGTGACTCCTACCCGACGAGTCCGGGGCACACCGTGGTCATCCCGCGTCGCCATGTATCCAGCTTTTTCGACCTGACGCCGGAAGAAGTGGCTGCCTGCATGGGCCTCATCAAAGAGGAAAAGAAACTCATAGACAAGGAGTTCCATCCGGATGGTTACAACATCGGCGTCAATGTCGGACCGGCTGCCGGGCAAAGCATTTTGCATGTCCACGTTCACATCATCCCCCGCTACAAAGGGGATGTTGAAAACCCCCAAGGGGGCGTGCGGCATGTGATACCGAAGAAGGCATATTACACGCGCTGAACAGTATGATTTCAGCAGAAAAACGGGAGGGATCGATATGCCTGATTACAAACCTCCCGTCTGCAACCAACGATTTTTTCAACCCAAGGAGATAGCAGCATGAGCGATGAGAAGAAGCAGTTTTGCCGCCCCAAGGTTCCAGATGGTCACACATTCCGCGTAACCACCCGTCAGAAAGAAATCGTGCCGGGACAGTTCTTTGTAGGCTATGAAACCACCTGGGAACCGATCCAGAAAGAAGTGCCCTACGCCACTCCCAAGAAGCCCTGAATCAAGCAGCAAGGAACAAACCTGCCGCGCGAACCTGAATGGTCGCGCGGCCATTTTTTTTGAATTGTTAGTGGCAACTCGGGATTGCCGCCAAGCACGGCCGCAGCAGCTCAGCCCCGCGACAGGTTCGCCCGCTCGGCGCCACTGCTCTCGGCGACCTCGAGTTCCAGCCTGCCGAGCGCATCGACCACCGCATCGCGCTGGGCCAGCAATTCATCGATCAATCCCCGCGCTTGGTCCAACTGGCCGTTGCGCCAGCACCGGTCGATCTCCCCGGCGATCTCGTGCACGCGCCGGTGCGGCTCGGCGATCTGGACATAATCGGGCAAGTGCTGATACAGGCCGGCGCCGCGCCCGTGATACCAAGCGCCAAAGTCGCAACGGAAATGGTCGTCGAGGGCTTTGCGCGGTGGCGGCAGGCCGCCCTTGATGGCATACACCAGCTGCGCGACCCAGTTGCGGTGTTCCACTTTGGCCAGCAGCAGGGGGCGATCTGTCGCTTCCCAGTGCAATTCACCGATCGCCGACCATTCCGGTGCGGGACGCCAGTTGTCTATCCAGGCCGGCACCTGCGCCGCCGGCATCGCCCTGGCGATGCCGTCCCCCTGCGCAAAGTCGCACTCCAGCTGCATGAGCAACCTGCCGTGCTCGACCGTTTCCACACCCTCGGCGATCACTTGGCGCTGGAAGGCGAACGCCAGACCGAGTACGCCCTGCACGATGAGCAGGTTGTCCGGGTCCGAGATCATCTCGCGGATGAAGCTCTGGTCGATCTTGATGGTGGCTGCCGGCAGCCGCTTCAGATAGGTGAGCGACGAATACCCGGTGCCGAAATCGTCCAGCGCACAGGAAACACCCAGCTCGCGGCACTGTTCGATGATGCGGGAAGCCTTGACTACATCCTCCAGCGCCGAGGTCTCCAGTATCTCCAGCTCGAGCTGGCGTGCGACGCGCGGGTGCTTGCTCAGAGTGGACGCCAGATGCTGCACGAAGTGGTTGCTCTGCAGCTGGCGGCCGGCGACGTTGACGCTGACCGACAGCTCCAGCCCGAGGTCGTGCCATTCATCCATCTGCGCCAGCGCGGTCTCGATCACCCACTCGCCCAGCCGCACGATCAGGTCATGGTCCTCGATCAGCGGCAGGAAATCCATGGGGGCGACCAGTCCGCGTTCGGGGTGGTGCCAGCGGATCAGCGCCTCCAGACCGACCACTTTCCCCCGGCGCATGTCCACCTTGGGCTGGTAATACAGCGAGAATTCGCCGCCCGCCAGGGCCTCCCCGATGCGGCTGATGCGGTCGTGCTGGATACGGACATACGCATCCAGTTCGCGGTCGAAAATGTGGTAGCGGTTCTTGCCGGCCTGCTTGGCCTGATACATGGCCTGATCGGCGTGGCGCAGCAGGGTGTCCGGGTCCGCGTCGTCGGTGGGGAACACCGCCACGCCGACGCTGGCCGACAGGGCCAGCGCTTCCGGTACCACCGCCAGCGGCTGGCTGATCACCTGCAGCAGGCGCTGCATGGCCTGTTCGCATTCCTCGACATTTCTCAGCCCGAGCAGCAGCAGCACAAACTCGTCGCCGCCCAGCCGGGCGACCGTATCGCCACCGCGCAGGATGTCCTTGAGGCGACCGGCCATCTCCACCAGCAGGCGGTCGCCCGTCTCGTGGCCGTAGGTGTCATTCACCGGCTTGAAGCCGTCCAGATCCAGGTAACAGACAGCCAGCATGGCCGAGGAACGCCGGGTCTGGGAAATGGCCTGGGCCAGGCGGTCGGCCAGCAGCACGCGATTCGGCAGGCCGGTCAACGCATCGTAGTAAGCCATCTGCGTCAGCTGCTTCTCCTGCTCCTTGAGGCGGCTGATGTCGGAGAATACGGCGACAAAATTGGTCAGCCGCCCTTCGGCATTGCGCACCGCCGAGATGGAAAGCAGTTCAGGGTACACCTCGCCGTATTTGTTCCTGTTCCAGATCTCCCCTTGCCAGCTGCCGCTGCCCAGGATGCTTTTCCACATGTCCGCATAGAACTCCTGGTCGTGCCGCCCCGATTTGATCATGCGCGGATTGCGCCCGATCGCCTCGGCGCGCTCATATCCGGTGATACGCGTGAAGGCCGGATTGATGTCGAGAATGTTGCCCTCCGCGTCTGCCAGCACGATGCCCTCGTGCGAGCTGTGGAACGCGGTCGAATGCAGACGCAGGCGGTCCTCCGCCAGCAATTGCGCGGCATAACGCTGGGTGACTTCGAAGTGCGCCCTGGCCAGCGAGCGACGGGTACGGTCGAGCCGGACAAAAACGAAAGCCAGATAAGCGGTCAGCAGCAATGCAACCACATACAGCAGCTTGCGGAACTGTGCGGCCGTCTGCTGCGCATGTTCATGCCCGATGGCGTAGTAGCGATTCAGTTCCTCCAGCTGGTACGCCGTCGAGAGCCGGTTGATCTCATGCGTCATGCCGTTCACTTGCGGCAGATATCTCACGATAGCGTCGCCATGCAGCAGCAGGTTGTCGATCACCGCGCGCCCGGGCCGGGATGACGAGATCGCGAGCAACCGTTGGCGGGCCGTCCGGACCTGGCCGGCGCGTTCCCGATCCGGGTTGCGGGCGAAGGAGAGGATGTGCCGGACGTAACTCTCCGCCGGCTCCTTGAGGTCGCCGGGTGCGCCGCTGCCGAGAAATTCGTCTGCAGCCGAAGGAAAGTAGGCTAGCGAATTGCGCAGGACGGCGTTCTCGCGCTTGAACACCTCGACCAGCCGCGCTTTCCTCTCCAGCGTCTGCTGCAGTTCACGCGCTTTTTCCATGACTCTCCGCTGGTCGCCGAGCGGCAGGAAGGACGGCGCAACGGCGGCATTGGCGGCGGCCCGCAGCGCCTTCTCCAGGAACAAGGTGAGCGCATCATAGTTGCGCGTGACATCCAAACGGTTCGCCAGAACTTCGCCGTTGGTTTCGGCATCCGCCTCGCGCAGGTCGCGCAGTTTCTTGGTGTAATCGTAGTGCGCCTGCGGCGAGACAGACTCGGCCTGCATGTAAAGCAGGGTGAGCAACAGGCCGGCCGCCGTCACGATCGCGCCGGCGGCCAGCCAGCGCCCGGATTGCAGCGCACGGACCGCTTCGAGGTTGACGCTCATTGCAGCACCCGCCCCCGCCATTCTCCGGTCAGGCTGTGCAGGAAAGCGACGATCAAGCGCACTTCCTCGCCGGACAGCTCCTTGCCCAGCTGATACTTGCCCATGATCCTGACCGCATCGGCCAGCGACGAGGCGGAGCCATCGTGGAAATATGGGGCCGTAACGTCGACGTTGCGCAGACTGGGCACCTTGAACACATGCCGGTCCTCTTCCAGTCCGGTGACGTTGAAGCGTCCCAGATCCACCTTGCTCGGCGCACGATCCTTGAAGTAATCGCCCATCACGCCGAAACGCTGGAACATGTTGCCTCCGATGCCGGCGCCCTGGTGACAGCTGGCGCAGCCGAGATTAACGAAACGGCGGTAGCCTTCCAGTTCGTCGCGGCTCAGTTGATTCTTCTCGCCGCGCAAATGGCGATCGAAGCGCGCATTCGGGGTGACCAGCGAGCGCTGGAAAACCGCGATGGCCTCGGCAATGTTGGCAGCACTGATACCGTCCGCATACACGCGCCGAAACAGCGCTGGGTAGTCCCGATCCGCGCGCAGCTTGACCATCACCTCGTCCCAGTTGGAGCCCATCTCGATCGGGTTATGTATCGGGCCGGCTGCCTGCTCCTCCAGCGATCTGGCGCGGCCATCCCAGAACTGGGCGATGTTCAGCCCGACATTGAATACTGTGGGCGCGTTGACATCGCCCACTGCGCCATTGATGCCGACGGAGAAACGCGACCGGTCCGTACCGCCCTTGCCCAGATCATGGCAGCTGGCGCAGGAGAGGCTGTTGTCGCGAGAAAGGCGCGTATCGTGGAACAGCTTTTCGCCCAGCGCCACCTGTTCGGGCGGCAACGGCGGGGCAGGCAGCAGCGGCAACAGCGGCTCGCGCCCGATGCTTGCCTCGCGGTACGCGGCATTCTCCCCCACTCGATCCCGCGGTTCTGCGATGTTCATATCGTGCGGCGCAAGAAACAAGTAAAGCGGCACCAGGGCCAGGACGGCAACTGCAATCGATAAAATGCGCTTCACTCTCTCAACCTTGTCTTAGTTTCTGCCATAACGCCCGCTGCGGGTTTTTCAGTATGGTGCCGCTACGGGGGATGCTATTCTACTCTTGGCGGCAGATTATTGATAAAAATCATGATATTTCCGGCCGGGTGGAGGGTTGCCAATGGGCCGTTGCGGTTGGCTCCGGCATCGGCGCGTACCGACACGGCGCGCCGTCGCCGCTTGCAGCGGGTGGGTGGATGCTCACACCGTAGCTCGAATGCCCCGAGCACGGAGGCTTGCTTCCCGAGCGGGCAGCGAGCCGCTACACCATCAGCGGACCGTGATAGTCCTCGTCATTAAGATTGGCCGCCGTCGCGCCGGAAGAGACGCTGGCCGCTTGGGTGGGAAGATTTGCCGTAGTACTCGAACAGCAGCGCGGATACCGTTTGAGTTCGGTCTCCGTGCAGTCCGGAATGGCGTCCTTTGAGTCGGCGTCAGGTCTGCGCCCAAGGCAGGCCGTCGAAGCGCCAGCCGTTGTGCGAATTGCGGTGATGACTGTCGTCAAGGTCGCCTTCGAAGCCGTGCGCGACGTTGTATATCTGACTCAGCCCGGCCTTCTCCAGCGCCTCGCCGGCATCGGCCGAGCGGCGTCCGGAGCGGCAAATGAGCACGACGGGGCGATTGACGCTGGCGGCCTTGCGCACGTGCGCGACGAATTGCGGGTCAATCTCCCAGTCCGGCCCGTCCACCCAGGGGATCAGGATCGAGCCGCGCGGATGGCCGACGAACATATGCTCCATCTCGCTGCGCACGTCGATGAAGACCGCTTCCGGATTGGCCTGCAAGAATTCATAAGCTGCTTTGGGTTCGAGATGTTCCATGGGGGCGTTCCTGTTGTCGACAAGCGAATTATAGCCCCCAGTGGCGAATGATGCGCTACGCCGCTACCCGCAACGCACCGCAGGAAGCAGCGTAGCGGTCACTTGACTCCCTCAAGCCTCCGATTCAGATTGCTTCAGAGTTCTAATCTCGAAGCTCATTCGATCCAGATCACCGAGTATCCAGGTCGGGATGGCTTTCACGCCCGGCGCATCGATGCCTGCGACCGAGCCGGGATTGACCAGCCAGCAGTGACCGCCCTTGACGTCAGCCTGCTGCCCGACATGTGCGGTGTGGCTGTGGCCGTGGCACACCAGATCGTAGTCCCCGGTACAGGCGAAAGCCTGAGCGTGATGGGGCATATGGGTGACAAAGATCCTGCGCCCGCCAAGTTCCAGCACTGCTTCCTGACCGTAATAAGTGAACAGACCATTGGACTTCGCCATCATGCGGTACAGCGACGCGACATCGCCGATGTTGTTGCCGTGCACGGCATGGATCGGTATGCCCAGCTTGAGCGAAGCGCGCAGCGTGTTGACGCCGATCAGGTCGCCGCAGTGAATGACGGCCTGGGCTCCACTGGCCTGTGCTTCCGAGATCGCTTCCACCAGCGGGGCGGAACGGTCATGACTGTCTGAAACGATGCAGATCTTCATACCAACTTTGTATCACAGAAATTCCGGCGCATTAGGCCGAGTCCGCACATATAGTGTCTATAACCACATCGGGTAGGATGGGGTATAACCCCGATGGGTAAAAGGGGAATTAACCGCAATGTTTTATTGATATTTGCGGCGAAGCGGCATAATCTAATAACGATTATTAAATCTTCAACGCAGGATTTGCGTAGTACTCGGTTGAGTTTTCGGATATTTTTGCTGAATGCCATTGTGAGTAGATGTGAGTAGAAAGTTGAAGTCAGTGGACGAATCGGATTCCGTCGCATTCTTTTGGACGCGCGATCCCGAGTTCGTGCTTCCCGGCAAGAATGGCGGGCTGGATAGTTGCGTGGAACAGGAGTTCGCCGCGTCGCGCGCCAGCGATCTGACGACATTGCTGAATGCGTTCCTGGAAACGGCCATCGGCTTCATCCGGGCCAGGGCCGGTGTGGTGCGTGTGCTTTTGCCGGACGAGCAGACCCTACAGGTCATCAGCGCAGTCGGTCTGAGCGGGGAAGAACTCGAAGCCGAGCGCATCATCGAACTCGCCTGCGAGGTCTGCGGCAAGGATGCCTTCAAGCACGGCCTCTGCTCCACCGATGCCGACGCCTGCCAGACGCGACACCACGATCAGCCGCAGCGGCAGTTCCAGTCGATAATCTCCATCCCGCTGGAAAGCCGCAACACGCCCGATGTCCTGCTCGGCGTTTTCACCCTCTTTTTCGACACCCCGCAATCCGCATCCGGCAACGCTTCTGTCATGGCCATCAGTTTCGCCGACCTGCTGAGCTCCCTGATCGAGCATATCAAGTCCACGCGCGAGTCCAAACGGGAGGAATTGCTGAGGGAACGCCAGTCCATCGCCAACGAGATCCACGATTCCCTGGCCCAGACGCTGAACTTCGCGCGCATGAGCACTACCTTGTTGAGCGACGCGGTACGCAACAACAACGAAGTGATGGCCACAAAATACACGCGCGACATCGACGAAGCGCTGGAGACCAGCCAAAAATCGGTCCGCTCCCTGATCACCGACTTCCGCAGCGAAATGGATCCGGCCGGCCTGTTGCATGCATTGCAGACACTGGCCGAGCAGTTCGGCCAGCAGCACCGGATCGAGCTCGACTGCTCCATCCGCGTCGCCGATCTCGACCTGCCGCTGGAACACGAGATTCAGGTTTATCACATCGTGCGCGAGGCGCTCTCCAACATCGTCAAGCACTCCAGCGCCAGCCATGCGCGGCTGATCGTCGACCACCTCTGCGGCTATTACGTCTTCACCGTCGAGGACAACGGCGTCGGCACCTTCTCCCCTGTTGAAGGCCATTACGGAATCGTCATCATGCGCGAACGGGCGCAACGCATCGGGGGAGAAATCAGGGTGGAAAGCACCAAAGGTCTGGGAACCTGCGTACAATTATTCTTCCCTGAACCCGGGAAGAACTGGAGAGCGGTGCATGACTGAAGATTTGAAGATCGCACTGGTGGACGACCAGAGCCTGTGCCGGCGCGGCCTGAGCGAGTTGCTCGCACGCTGCTACGGCTTCAACGTGCTCGGCGCGGTCGGCACCATCGAGGATCTGCGCACCCTGCTTGAGGAGCAGCCCGATCTGCTGGTAATCGATCTGCGCATGAAACCGATGGATGGTCTGGCGATGCTGGAGCAGATTCGCAAGGAAGGCGTCACCATCCCTGCCGTGGTGCTGACCATGAGCGATTCGGAGACTGACTTGAGCAATGCGATACGCGCCGGCGCGCGCGGCTACCTGCTCAAAGATATGGCGCCTGATGAGGTGGTCGATGCCATCCGCCGCGTTGCGGCGGGCGAACTGGTGGTGGCGCCGACCATGACCGTGAAGATGATCGACATGCTACGCGGCGACCAGCCTGGACAGGAGCCCAAGAGCTCGCTCAAGCTGCTGACAGAGCGCGAGCGCGAAATATTGCAGCTGCTTTCGCGCGGCGAGAGCAACAAAGCGATCGCGCAGACGCTGAAAATCAGCTATGACACGGTAAAACAACATGTGCGCCACATCCTGAACAAGCTCAACCTGTCGTCGCGCGTAAAGGCCGCAGTGCTGTTCGCCAAGGAGCAAGGCGCACCGGTAGATGAAGACACCGCATCAAACAAGAAAGTTGGATCACAGTAAGCGCAAGACAGTCGATGAGCAAGACAAGTTGTTCGGTCAATCAATAACTAGAGAGGAGAAAACATGGCACACGTTGTAATCATGGGAGCAGGTCTCGGCGGCATGCCGGCGGCGTATGAAATGCGCGACAAGCTGGACAGCAAGCACAAGGTCACCGTTGTCTCCAACAGCGAGAATTTCCACTTCGTCCCATCCAATCCGTGGGTGGGCGTCAAGTGGCGTGAACGCAAGCAGATCGAGTTCCCGGTGCGCACCTACCTGGAGCGCAAGGGCATCGAGTTCATTTCCACTGGCGTGAAGCGTGTGCATCCCGACCAGAACCAGCTCGAATTGAACGATGGCAAGACCGTCGCTTACGATTACCTGGTGATTGCCACAGGCCCCAAGCTGGCCTTCGAGGAAGTAGAAGGTCTCGGCCCGCACGGCGGCCATACCTATTCCGTCTGCCATGTGGACCATGCCATGAAGTCGCACGACGAGTGGGAGGGCTTCTGCCAGAATCCCGGCCCGATCGTGGTCGGCGCGGTGCAAGGTGCTTCCTGCTTCGGACCGGCCTACGAATATGCCTTCATCATGGAAACCGACCTGCGCAAACGCAAGCTCCGCACCAAGGTGCCCATGACCTTCGTCACCTCCGAGCCCTATATCGGCCATCTCGGCCTGGGCGGTGTGGGCGATTCCAAGGGCATCCTCGAATCTGCCATGCGCGACAAGCACATCAAGTGGATCTGCAACGCCAAGGTCACCAAGATCGAGGCCGGAAAGATGTATGTCACCGAACATGACGAGATGGGCAACGAAAAGAAGAAGCATGAACTCCCCTACAGCTACAGCATGATGCTGCCCGCCTTCAAGGGCGTGGATGCAGTGTTCGGCCTCGAAGGCCTGACCAACCCGCGCGGTTTCATCACGGTGGACAAGCACCAGCGCAACGCAAAGTACAAGAACGTCTTCGCGGTCGGCGTATGCGTCGCCATCCCGCCGGTGGAAGCCACGCCTGTTCCGGTCGGCACACCGAAGACCGGCTACATGATCGAATCCATGGTGACTGCCACCGTGCATAATATCCATGCCGACATCACTGGCCAACCGGCCGATGCGGAAGCAACCTGGAACGCGGTGTGCCTGGCCGACTTCGGCGAGAGCGGCGTGGCCTTCGTGGCGATCCCGCAGATCCCGCCGCGCAACGTGAATTGGTTCTCCGAGGGCAAGTGGGTGCACCTCGCCAAGATCGCGTTCGAGAAATACTTCATCCGCAAGATGAAGAAAGGCACGTCCGAGCCGTTCTACGAGGGCAGCATCATGAAGATGCTGGGCATCGAAAAACTGAAGTAAGCATTCGGTCCCCGCAAAGCATAAAGCCCCGGCTTGCCGGGGCTTTTTTTATCCTCCGGTCGAGGACATGATGCGTATCATTTTGCCAGGATGCTCCCTGAACTCATGCCGCTCCGGCTTGAGATCGACCGCCTTGCGGATGGCGCGCGCCAGCTCCTCGTCGCTGATGCCGCCACGCAACAGCGGGCGCAGTTCGAATTTATGTTCCTGCCCCAGACACAGATAGAGCGTGCCATCGACGGACAGACGCACGCGGTTGCAGGTCTCGCAGAAATGCTGTGACATCGGCGTGATGAAGCCGATACTGAGCTTGCCATCCGGCGACACCAGATAGCGTGCGGGCCCCGCGCCCGGTACGGCACCGTCAATCAATCCGAAGCGCTTCTGCAAACGCAGCCGTATCGGCTGCAGATCGACGTAGCCTGCGTTCCGGCCGCTGTCCCCCATCGGCATGGTTTCGATCAGGCGCAGGATAAAACCGTGGCGCAGGCAGAACGTCGCCATGTCATCCACTTCGTCCTCATTCACGCCGGCCATCACCACCATATTGATCTTGATCGGCTGGAAGCCGACTGCCTTGGCGACCAGCAGGCCCTCCAGGATGGATTGCAGCGCATCGCGGCGGGTGATGTGATGGATGCGCTCGGCACAGAGGGAATCCAGACTGACATTGAGGCGCGTCACGCCGGCCGCCTTCAGTGCGGCAGCGTGTCTGGCCAACTGCGTGGCATTCGTGCTCAACGCCAGATCTTGCACGCCTGCGATGCGCGCGATGCGCTCCGACAATCCAGCCAAGTCGCGCCGCAACAGCGGCTCGCCGCCGGTGATGCGTATTTTTGACGTCCCCAGACGGGCGAAAGCCGCTACGACGCGCTCGATCTCGTCAAAATTCAGCCAGTCCTCCGGCTCCTCATAGTCGCGAAAACCCTGCGGCATGCAATAGCTGCAGCGCATGTCGCAACGGTCGGTGACCGAGAGGCGCAGATAATCGATGGCACGTCCGAAGCGGTCTTGCATGTTCTTCCGCGTTGTCCCGTAGTTACATAACAAAACAGGCCGACATGCGGTCGGCCTGTACTCTGTTGATCTGGTCGGGGCGAGAGGATTTGAACCTCCGACCACTTGCACCCCATGCAAGTACGCTACCAGGCTGCGCTACGCCCCGAGGGCGCGGATTATAGCAGAGCACATGACTTTCCTTGAAGAGGTTTTATCAGATTCTCGCAATCATGCACGCAACAGGGCGATGATCTCGCGCAGCTCGCGCCGGAATTGTGGAACGTTCAGATTGGCGGGTACGGGCGCCGCCTCTTCCTGACGGGTGGCATGCTGCTCCAAGCGGCTGCGCGCCCCGCTGATGGTGAATCCCTCCTCGTACAGCAACTGGCGGATGCGGCGGATGAGCAGTACTTCGTGATGCTGGTAGTAACGGCGGTTGCCGCCGCGTTTCACCGGTTTCAACTGGGTGAATTCCTGTTCCCAGTAGCGCAACACATGCGCCTTCACCCCGCACAGTTCGCTCACTTCGCCGATGGTGAAGTAGCGTTTCGCCGGGATCGGCGGTAGTTCTGAATTAGCTGCGTGCTGTTCCATGATAGTTCTTTTCTACCATGCTCTTGAGTTTCTGACTGGGATGGAAAGTCACCACGCGGCGCGCGGTAATCGGAATCTCCTCGCCAGTCTTGGGATTGCGTCCGGGACGTTGCGGCTTGTCGCGCAACTGGAAGTTGCCGAAGCTGGAAAGCTTCACGCTTTCGCCCTGCTCCAGTTGCATGCGTATCTCCTCGAAGAACGCCTCCACCATATCTTTCGCTTCGCGCTTGTTCAAGCCTACTTTCTCAAACAGCAGATCGGCCAATTCCGCCTTGGTCAGTGTCGTCATATCCCCTATTACCCTCGCAATTGCGCGCCCTGACGTTGCAACGCAGCAACCAGACGCAGCATGCTTTCTTCTATTTCACTATCGGTCAAAGTTTTTTGAGTATCTTGCAATAACACACGGAATGCAAGGCTTTTTTTGCCTTGCTCCACGCCCTTGCCGCGATACAGATCAAACAGCGCCAGTTCAACCACGTTAGGCGCATTTTCCGAGCGCATTGCCTCCAGTAACGACTCGACGGACAGACTCTCATCCACCAGCACCGCGAGGTCACGGCGTACGGGAGGGAAACGCGAGATGTTCGCCATCCTCGGAACGCCGCCTTGGGTCAAAGCAGCCAGTTCGACCTCGAACCACACCGAGGCTTGCGCCAGTTCATACTGCTGCTGCCATTGCGGATGCAACTCGCCGATCCAGCCTATGGCACGCCCATCCAGCAGGATGCGCGCCGAACGTCCGGGATGGGAGGCCGGGTGTTGTGCCGCCTGGAAGCTCAAGCCACGCGGCGCGAACAGCGCCTCGACATCGCCCTTCACGTCATAGAAATCCACATTGAGTGCAGGCGATCCCCACTGCTCGGACCAGGCTCCGCCATAGGCCAGTCCCGCCAGTCGTTCATGCTGCGTGTAACTGCCCGCCTCGGCAGCGAAGCAGCCGCCCACCTCGAACAGACGCACACGCGACTGCCTGCGTGCCAAGTTGGTGCGCAAACTTGCCAGAAGACCGCCCAGCAAGCTGCTGCGCATTACGCTCATCTGGCTGGCAATAGGATTCCTCAAGGCGATGGGCGCAGCATTGCCGCACAGATCGCGCTCCCATGCGGCCTCGACAAAGGCGTAGTTGACGGTTTCCTGATAGTCGCGCAGCACCATGGTTTGGCGCAGTTTCGCCAGCGGGCGCTCCGCCTCGACCTGGGACAATATGGTCATGCGCGCCTGAATTGGTGCAGGCTCGATGTTTTCGTATCCGTGCACGCGTGCGACTTCTTCGATCAGGTCTTCTTCGATGGCGATGTCAAAACGGTAGCTGGGCGGGGTCACGGAGAATTCTTCGCCCGTCTGCTGGAATAGCATGCCGAGGCGCGACAGGATCTGCGCGATCTCGTCAGCTTGCAGGGGCACACCGAGCACGCGCAGCACGCGCGAGGTACGCAACTTCACCGGATGACGCGCTGGCAGTTCACTGCTGACCTCGGTCACGCCACCGGCCCGACCGCCGCAGATATCGAGGATCAATTGTGTGGCGCGATCCAGTGCCGCCCGCGTAGCCGCAAAATCCACACCACGCTCGAAACGATAGGAAGAGTCGGAACCGAAACCGAGACGGCGCGACTTGCCGACGATCACGCCGGGCGCGAAGAATGCGCTCTCCAGGAAAATGTCCGTGGTCGTCTCGTCCACCGCGCTGTCCGCACCGCCCATCACGCCAGCCAGCGCGACCGGCGCCTTGCCGTCGGCGATCACCAGCATGTCGTCCTGCATATCCACGGTCTGCTCGTTCAGCAACCTCAGACTTTCCCCGGCACGGGCAAAGCGTACTTCGATATCGCCGTCCAGTTTATTCAGATCAAAGGCGTGCAACGGCTGACCCAGTTCCAGCAGCACGTAGTTGGTCACATCCACCAGCGCACTGATGCTGCGCAAGCCGCAGCGCTGCAGGCGCTCCACCATCCACGCCGGCGTCGCCGCCTTGGCATTCACGCCGGAGATCACGCGACCGCAATAACGCGGGCAAGCCGCGGAGGCTGCGACCCTTATCTTGCGGCTTTGATTGCCGGTTTCCTCGAAGGCTGCTGCCGGGACGGCCGCCAGCGGCGCCCCCGTCAAGGCCGACACTTCGCGCGCAATGCCGTGCACGGACAGGCAGTCGCTGCGGTTCGGCGTGAGCTTGAGCGTGATCAGATGATCGTCCAGATCGAGATGCGCGCGGATGCTCTGCCCGACGATGGCATCGTCATCAAGCACCATCAGTCCGGCACTTTCTTCCGCCAGGCCGAGCTCCTTCTCCGAGCACATCATGCCGAAGGAGGCGACGCCGCGCACCTTGGCCTGTTTGATCTCGATGCCGGGCAGTTTGGCGCCAACCAGCGCACAAGGCGCTTTCATGCCAACGGTCACGTTCTGCGCGCCGCACACGATGGTCAGCGGCTCGGCCTGTCCGACGTTCACGCTCAACACGTTCAGCCTGTCGGCATCGGGATGTTTT
>JBQGEN010000216.1:0-5652 GCA_052039615.1 Sideroxyarcus sp.
ATCGACAGCGACCCGGCTTTTTGCCGCAAGATGCTGGCGGGACTTTCCATCCGCCTGCACCGCCTGCTGCAGAACGTCGAGTCGATCTCGCTGCGCTCCTCTGCACAGCGCGTGATCGACTACCTGCTGCGCGACCTGGACGGGATCAGGGAAAGCCAGGACCTGCGCATCACCCTGACCGCCAACAAGAACGTGATCGCCTCCAGCCTCAACATCACGCCGGAGACGTTCTCGCGCATCCTGCACAATCTGTCCGAAGCCGGACTGATCGCGGTGGAAGGCAAGTCTGTGTGCATCCGGGACATCGCCGGGCTGCGCGCGTACGACGAGTGAGCCCCGGGGTCAGGCGTCGCCTCTTTGCTGTGGCGAAGTGACCACCGTACTCACGATGGTTAATGGCGCGCCGCAGGCGCTTCCCTATCTCTGATATCTTTGAAAAATAGCAGCTGCCACTGCCGCATCGGGTGGCGCTCCATCCAGACTCCTTCCGTCCACGTTCAGGCCGCAAACTGAAGCGTAATAGGCAGTCTGGGCCGCGCCCAGGCCAACCACCCTGTGTACCAGGTCAGCCCAGTCATCAAAACGCCGTTTGTCGCGTTCTTCGATGATTTGCGCGGCAACGTTATGGCCGACACTGATTACATTCGCAATGTCTTCTTCTGTTGCGGTATTGACATCGACATCGCGCAACACAATCGTTGGCAGGACTTCTGTCGCCTGGCTTGCCTCGGCTTCGCGTTCTCGCTCCCGTTGCTCGGCATAAAGTGCCTTTTGTTCTTCAAACTCCGCTCTTCTTTTCGCGATCGCCTCGGGCGTGTTGGCTGCAGCCCATCTGGCCCTTGCTTCGGCAACAGCTACATATGAAGCCTTGTCGATGCAGTTGTACTGACGATTGATGTCATAACCGTCCTCCATCGCCTTGTTGCGCAACTCAACCGTACGCAGAGGCGAGCCTTGGCATGCCGCTTGATAAGCTGGCGATTCCTCAATCCTCTTGGAGCAGCCTGCGACCATCAGAGTCGTCAGAAGTGTGAGCGCGAGCAGTGTTATATGTGATCGCATATGTGTTGGTCTGACCGTTTCGAGTTAAGGGACGGATTTCCCACGCTGACTGCGGAGTAGTACGTATCGATTGATCTTCATGAGTGTCGCCGGGCCTCTAACGTAGCCCCTGCACCGATCTGGAGTTTCGTCACCTCCCTGCGGCTCGTCGCAAAAACCGCTCAACATTGCAGCTGCCCAGACACTACATGACTATGCAGCACGGGACAACCTGCCATCATGGCCGGGTGAACACGTCTCCCGAATGGCCGCTTGTCTCCGGCAGGTCCGCCATCGATCTCAGCTCCTCCCGCAACCGCCCGGCATATTCCTCCAGCGGCTTCATCCCGTCCTGCGCCAGCCTGGCCGCGACCTCGCGGATGGGTACGCCGTAGCGCGGCAGCACCAGGTCCGGCGCCAGCTCGAAAAGCGGGACGGCAAGGAACGGCCGTTCGAGGATATCGGGGTCGGGCAGTTCCATCCCTTCCGCATCCAGCGCCAGGTCGCCGTAGGCGATCAGGTCGAGGTCTATCGTGCGCGCGGCATATTTGTCCGGCGTGCGTTCGCGGCCCAGACGGTGCTCGATGTCGCGCAGGATGCCGAACTTGATCTGTGCGGGCTGCGCTTCTGTCTCTATCTCCGCCACGCAGTTGTAGTAAGGCGACTGTTCCGGGCGTCCGAGCGCCGCGCTGAGATAAACCATGGAGATGCCGACGAGCCTCGTCCGCCGGGCCAGCAGGCGGAGCGCGGCGCGCACGTTCTGTGCGGGTTCGATGTTCGAGCCGATGCCGACGAAGGCGCGCGCCATGCGATTCTCAGCGCCTGCGGCTGATCTCTACCGCCACGCTCCTGGCGAAGCGCAGCGCGTTCGGCTTCTCCACGCGCACGTCGACCTGCTGCACGCCGGCCTCGGCCAGACAGAGTTCGGCGACGGCATCCGCCAGCGCCTCTTCGAGAAAATATTGGGAGCTTTCCACCATGGCGAGCACGCGTTTCTTGAGCGCGCGGTAATCGACGGTGTCCTCGATGCGGTCACTCTTGCCGGCCCGGCGCAGGTCGGTGTAGATGGCCAGGTTGATCAGCACGTCCTGCTTCTCGCGGCGCTCGCTTTCGTTGATGCCTATGGTGCAGCGCACCAGCAGGTCGCAGATGCAGATGCGGTCCATCCTGTCTCCCATATATCCTCCGATATCGGCACGAACCGGCGCGGGAATCCGCCTATTTACCGCCCGCCCCCAGCTCCGCCGCGAAGCGCCCTGCCAGGTCGGGCCGGCCTTCCATGTCGGCGAAGGCGAGCGACATCATGCGGTCGAGGCGGCTCAGGCGCTCACCCAGGGCCGGGTGGGTCTTGAACATGAGCGCCAAACTGGAATCGTTGGGGTTGAGCGACTGCAGGGTCTGTAGCATCGCCGGCAGGCCATAAGGATCGTAGCCGCCGCGCGCGGCGATCACCACACCCATGCGATCCGCCTCGTACTCGTCGTTCTTGTCGAGGCCGCGCGCATACACTTCGGTGCCGGCGCTGACCAGTTTGGTCAGGCGCGGGTCGCCGCCCTTTTTCCGGATGGCATCGTTCGCCAGATCGGTCAGCAGTTCGGCCTGCGCGCCCTTCTTGATCGCCTGCACATGATGCTTGCGCAGCACATGCGAGATCTCGTGCGCCAGTACGCCCGCCAGCTCCGCCTCGCTGTGCATGCGCACCAGCAGGCCCTTGGTGACGAACACGTTGCCGCCGGGCGTGGCGAAGGCATTCACGTCGTTGTCGTCCAGCACGCCGAACAACCAGGGCAGATCGGGGCGCTCGGTCTGCAGGGCGAGCCAGCGCCCGACGCGGTTCACGTAGCGTTGCACTTCCGCGTTGTCCAGCAAAGGGGCCGCGCCCAGCAGGTTACTGGCGATGCCCTCGCCCAGCATGATCTCCTGCGGTTCGTCGATCTCGGTATTGGCCTTCTTGACCTTCTGCACGGTCTCGGCCGCCTTCTTCCAGTCGATGTTGCCGAAATCGAAAGCGGCCGCGGACAGCGTCGCACCCAGCAGGCACAGCATGGCTATGGTCTTCGCTCTCATCATTGGCCTCCGCTCTGATAGTCCACGCGCTGCGCCTGCAGCTTGCCCTCTGCCGCGAACTGCCGCGCCTCCTGCTGGCTCACCGCGTTGCGTTTCGCCGCCTGCAACGCCTTGTCGTCGGGCCGGGCGTTCTTTAGTTGCTCTTCCGACAGGCCGCGCACGCCGGTGGTGACCGTGCTGCCGCTCTTGCCGGTGGCGGCGACGTTGAACAGCGCGCCCAGCCCGCTGTCGCCGCTTTTGCCGGTGCCGGCTTCCAGTTGCAGGCTCAGCATCTTCACCCAGCCGCTGGCGGTAGCCGTCTTCACCTGTGTCCAGCCGGATTGCCGCCGCAGCACCTCGACCCGGCTCTGCTGCGCCAGGTTCTCCAGCGTCTGCGCGTCGCTGTACGGCTCCGCCTTCAGCTCGGTGGCGCGTATGGTGCGGGCAAAATCGGCCGCCCCGGCCGCTGCGGCGAACCCGAGCAGCACACCAAATGCGAACAGTCTCCTCATTCCTGCTTTCCTCCTTTTGGCGTCGGCGCGAACAGCTCGACCTCCTGCTCGCGCCCCTTCACCTTGAACGAACCGTACGACTTGAATTCGAACGCGTCGCCGCAGGCCTGCATGGTCTCGCGCGAAACCAGGATGCGCGACACGCCCTTGGTCAGACCTTCGATGCGGCTGCCCAGGTTCACCGTGTCACCGATGGCGGTGTATTCGCGGCGCTGGTCACTGCCTATGAGCCCGACCACGGCCGGGCCGGTGTGGATGCCGATGCCGACATCGAAGCTCGCATCCTCCTCGCCCAACTCTTTCTTAAAGCGCTGCAGCACCTCGCCCATCTCGATCGCCGCCTCCACCGCGTGGCGCGCATGCTCCGGATCGTCCAGCGGCGCGCCCCAGAACGCCATGATGCAATCGCCGATGAATTTATCCAGCGAGCCGCCGTGGCGGAACACCACTTCGACCTGCAAAGTGAAGTAACGGTTCAGCAGCTCCACCACCTGCTGCGGCGTGCGCTTCTCCGACAGCGTGGTGAAGCCGCGAATATCGGAGAACAGGATGGTGATCTGGCGGCTCTCGCCCGCACGGCTGAGGCCGCCGTGCGCCACCAGTTCCTGCACCACGTGCGGATTGACGAAGCGGCTGAACAGCTGCACGGCCTGCTCGCGCGATCTGCGCTCGCGCAGGTATTCGCGCAGGGCGAAGGCGAAGTAGCAGGCCCAGGCCAGTAGCAGCGGCGACAATACGGGCAGCAGCAACTGCGCGGCGGCGACATAGGAAGCAGCCAGCAGCGCCAGCGTGACTGCCAGCAAAGCGACACCGACCTTGAGCGCATGCATGCCGCGCAGGAAGGCCAGGCTCAGCAACGCCAGCAGCAGCAAAGCGCTGCCCAGCGCGAAACCGTCACCGGCCCGGCGCAGGGCGCGCCCGTTCTTCAGACCGTCGATCGCGGTGGCCAGTATCTCCATGCCGGGATGCAGGCTGGACATGGGCGTGGCGCGCAAGTCGTGCAAGGCGGTCGCCGCCGTGCCGATGATGACGATCTTGTCCTTGAGTTCGTCGGCGGGACGCTGCGGACGCCGCCGGTCGAAGTCTTCATACAGGTCGGCATAGGAGACGTGGCGGAAGGAGCCGGGCGCGCCGCGCCAGGCCAGGATCATGTCGGGCTGCTGCGGCACGCGATAGCCCAGGTCCTGCGCCACGCGCGCCGGCAGCGAGGGGATGAGCCAGCCGTGGGCGTCGTCATACAGCTGGTAGCACCGCCCCACGCCATCGCTGTCCTCAAGGAAATTGATGGTGCCGGTCCGCCAGTGCGCCGGGTCGACGGCCAGCGGCGGCAGGATGGCCAGGCGCGCCGCCGCGTCGACACGCTCCGTGCGCTGCAGGCCGAGCATGGGCGCGATCTGCGCGGCCGGCGCGCCTTGCGCGTCCAGCGACGGATCGCGCCGCACCATGGGGAAATACACATTGTCCAGGCCCTGCAGCGCGCGATTGAATTCGAGATCGCTCTCGGGGCGATACTGGTCAACCTCGCTGAACAGGATGTCGAACACGATGGCTCGGGGTTGCTGCCGCGCAATGCCGCGCACCAGTTCGCCGTGCACTGCGCGCGGCCACGGCCAGCTGCCGGCTGTTTCCTGCATGCGCGCCAGACTGGCATCGTCGATATCGACGATGACGATATCGGGGTCGGGCTGCAGTCCCTGCGCCTGTTGCCGTACGAACAGGTCGGACAGACGGTTCTCCAGCGGGGCCAGCGCGTGCAGCCAGGACAGCTCCAGCGCCGCCAGCAACAGGAACGCAATGCCGATGCGCGACAAGGACTTGCGTGAGGGAGGGACAGGCTTGCTGTTCATGCCGTGCATACTAATCGCAACGTCTCATTTTCAACAGTGCCTTGCTTTTAGATGTATAAGATTCCACTTATAATCACCGGCACTGCCCATCCCGCGCAACAGACCATGCTTTCGATGCGAACCGCACTTCTGATTTGCTGCTTGTCCCTGACAGGTTGCAGTTCCATGCCGAACCTCAGCAATCACACCAGGGACAAAGACCCGCT
>JBQGEN010000217.1:0-9440 GCA_052039615.1 Sideroxyarcus sp.
GATGCCGTTCGGCAAGGGTTGAATAGTGGCAGGAACAAGCCCGGCGCTGCCGGGCTTTTTCTTTGGTAATGTATCGTTCCGCACTCAAGACCGAAAACGCATCGATATGTGGCTACAAAAAGAGATACGCCTTGCGCCCAAGCCGCGCGGCTTCCATCTGATCACTCACGAGCTGCTGCGCGAGCTGCCCGGCCTGGCTTATTTCCGGAACGGCATGATGAACGTGTTCATACTGCACACTTCGGCTTCGCTGACGCTGAACGAGAACGCCGACCCGACGGTGCGCCAGGATTTCGAGATCTGGTTCAACCGCGCCGTGCCCGAGGGCGAGCCGTATTACCTGCATCGGAATGAAGGGCCGGACGATCTGCCCGCGCATATCAAGGCCAGCCTGCTCGGCAGCAGCCTGAACATCCCGATCAGCGACGGCCGGCCAATGTTGGGAAGCTGGCAGGGGATTTACCTGTGCGAGCACCGCAACGACGGCGGGAGTCGGCGTATCATGGTCACGGTGCAGGGCGAATGAACCTGCCATTCCAGCCTTTGCATGAATGCGGTTTAATGAACCGTTGAGGGATCAACCATGTCTCCGACCCCACCCGACGCGCTGCTTTTCATTACCCCCGTCTGCACGCACTGTCCCTCCGTGCTGCAGTCGCTGGGCGAGCTGGTGAAGCAGGCGCAGATCGGAAAACTGACGGTGGTGAATATCGCGGCGCATCCCGAGCAGGCCGCGGAATACAACGTGCGCAGCGCGCCCTGGCTGCGCCTGGGTGACTTTACGCTCACCGGTGCGCAGAGCATCGCCGAACTGAAGCAATGGGCCGAGTGGGCGAGCGGGGAAGAAGGGACGGCACACTATGTCGAGCACCTGCTGAAGGAGGGCGGCTACCCGCATGCCGTCGCGTTCATCGCCGGGGACACGCAGCGTCTCAAGCCGCTGCTCGCCATCATCGCCAATCCCGAGGCCAACATCTCGGTGCGTCTCGGCGTCAGCGCGCTGCTGGAAGCCTATACCAACACGCCGGAACTGCAGGCATTGCTGCCGCAGTTGGCCGATCTCACCCGCCATGCCGACCACCGTGTGCGCGCCGATGCCTGCCACCTGCTTGGGCTCACCGGCAGCGTGGCGGCACGCGACCATGTCGCTGCCTGTCTCGACGACGCCAACGATGAGGTGCGGGAGATCGCGGAAGAGGCGATGGAGGAGCTGGAAACGGCGAAGTAGCGGCGGCGGTGCCGCAGATGATCCCCTGCGCTTAGGCGGCGGGTCCCTTCAATATCCAGTACATCAGCCACGCACCGACGAAGACACCCGCGATGAAGATGCGGATGCCGTCCGCTGCGGGCGCTTCCGGCTTGCGCTCTGCCGGCGGCGGCTGTACCGCTTCCCATTCGGCGATGATCTGCCGGGCCGCGGCGTAATCTTCCTCGGCAACCAGCACGCGCACGAAACCCATTGCCTGCAGTTCGCCGATGCCGCCCTGCAGATACTCGCCCTCGACGCGCCCCGCGATGCCGCGCTGTTCGAGCAGGTTCAGGATCATGTGGGCGTCGAGCCCGGAAGAGGCCTCGAATACGCTGCGCATCATTGCGCGAGCCACATGTACAGCGCGGCCCCCAGCGCGGTCGCGGAAACGATCAGCGACAGGACGCAGAGCAGCAGCACACCGCGATATCTTTTTTCCGCGAGCTGGGCTCCCTGTTGCAGCGCCTCGACCGCGTCCTGCAACTGCAGCGCCAGTTCCTTGATGTGCGCGTCGTTCTCGGATGCCGCCGACTGCAGTTCAGTGATCTGCTGCTGCAGCAATGCGGCCTGGTTGGCAGCGGCGTCTGCGCTCTTTCTGGTGAATACCGGCGCCGCCGCCGAGACGATGGTGCCGACATGTGGCAGCACGGACTTGAGCACGGGGATGAGCCAGGCTGGCATGGATCAGGCCTCCTCGCGGCAGGGGGCGGACTGCGCGGTCAGCCGCATTTCATTTTCACGGCATCCCCGCCACATGCCGTTCCTCGTTCAGCTTCGCCAGCCTGGCTTTCAACTCCGGCAGGATCAGCGCCACCGCCTTTTCGCCCTCGAGCACCGCCTTGTTGCGGCCGCTCACGTCGGCCGAAGGCAGGCCGAGGGTCACGGGGCGGACGATGATATCCGCGCTGGCTTGCTCGTGGCGATTGATGGTCATCCCGAAGATGGAAAAGGTCTGCGACAGGATGTCGGAGATGCCCGTCGTCTTTCTGTCCTGAGGGCGGTCCGAGATGTCGACGGCGATGACGAAATCCGCACCCATCGAACGCGCCACGCTGGCTGGAACCGGCGCGACCAGTCCGCCATCCACGTAGTCCTGGCCGTTGATGGTGACGGGCTGGAAATACACCGGCACGGAAGAGGAGGCGCGCACCGCCATGCCGGTGTTGCCCGAGCGGAACACCATCATCTCGCCGGTGCCGAGGTTGGTGGCGACGGCGGCGAAGGTCTTGTTGAGCTGTTCGATCGGGCGGCCGCGCACGTTGTTGTTGATGAAGACTTGCAGCGCCTGGCCGCGGATGCAGCCGCGCTTGTCCGAGATCATCGTCTCGAGGATGCACTGATAGAAGCCGGAACCGTCGAGGATCTGGTTCTCCTCCATGGTCATGGACAGTTCCTGGATCTGGAAGCCGTTGAGGCCGGAGGCATACAGCGCGCCGACGACCGAGCCGGCGCTGGTGCCCACGACGATGTCGGGCGAGATGCCTTGCGCCTCCAGCGCCTTGATCACGCCGACGTGCGCGAAGCCGCGCGCCGCGCCGCCGCCCAGGGCGAGCGCGATCCTCGCGGGCGGGCGTATGTCCAGTTCGGTGGTGGAAGATTGCGTTACGGAGGTGCTGGTGCAGGCGCTCGTGCCGAGCAGCAAAAGGAGGGCGCAGATCTTTGTCTTCATGGCTTGTGAATCGTTGGTTGGTTTAGGTCGGTGAGCGACGGGCGGCGCGCTTGCGCTGGATGCGGGCGCGCTGTCTCGTCGGCGCGGCAACTATACACCGCGACTCGCGCACGGGAATAGCGATCCGCCGGCTTCGCGTTCACTCTGCCAGCCCGTCCAGTTCATACAGGATCTCCTCGAACAGCGGCCGCTCGCCCGGCTCCGGGTTGGCGCAGCGCCGCTGCAGCGCGCGCATCGCGGCGACGGTGGCGGCCGCCTCGGGCGGCGCGTCGCAGCGGTCCAGCAGTTCCTCCAGCAGGCAGGCATAGGCGCGCACTTCGATGCGCTGCAGCGCGGTCGCCTGTCTCTCGTTCTGCTGCGGCAGGAACGAGGCCGCGCCGAAGTCGCCCAGCAGGCAGTCGCCCTGCGGGTTCCACAGGATGTTGTGCGCGTACAGGTCGCCGTGCATGATGCCCCGCGCGTGCAGGTGGTCGGCCACAGCGGCGATGCCGAGCGCGATGTTGAGCGCGCTGGTCAGCGTGAATGCGAGCTCCGCCGGGTAGACGTCGCGCGTGCAGGATTCCAGGCTGGGCGGGCCGGCGAGGCTGCAGAAGCCGGGATCGATCAGCGACATCACCAGCCCCGGCATCTGCTCCGGATGGTCGCTGAGCTTGCCGATGACGGGGATCAGGCCGGGGTGGGCGCCGGCTGCGATGCAGGCGGCTTTTTCGCTGCGCGGCAGGCCGTCGCTGGTGAGCGCGCCCTTGAACATCTTCACCGCCACCGGCATGACGTTGCTGCCCACCTGATGGTGCGCGCGGTAGATCACGCCGGATGCGCCCTCGCCGAGCTTGTGCTGCAGTTCGAGCGCATGCCACTGGACATGCGGGATGTGCTGCCCGTCCATCGCGGCGGCCTCGCTGCTGTCGCTGCACGGGTTGCCGGAAAAGGCCAGCCAGGCCAAGTGCGGCATGCCGAGCAGCCAGTCCGGCAGCTGGGGCAGGCGGTTGGCGGCGATGCGCAGCAGTTCCAGCCGGGTGCAGGCCGCCAGTTCGGCCGGCAACTGCTCCAGCCGGTTGCCGGCCAGCATGAGCTTCTGCAGCCGGCTGCAGGCGCCGATGCGCGCGGGCAGTTCGCGCAGGCGGTTGTCGGTGAGAATCAGCCAGCGCAGCTTTGGCGGCAGGGCCGCGGCCGGCAGTTCCTTGATCTGGTTGGCCTTGAAGCCGATCATCTCCAGGTTGGCGCAGCGGCCCAGCACCTCCGGCACGCGCGTGAAGCGGTTGTCGGAACAGAAGATGACGCGCAGCTTGTGCAGGCGCGGCAGGTCGTCGGGCAGGCTGGACAGGGCGTTGCCGGAGAGGTTGAGGATCTCCAGCGATTCGGCCAGGTCGAATATCTCGCGCGGGAACTCGGTGAGTCCGCAGGTGAGGTCGAGGCGCCGGATGCCGGCCAGCTTGCCGGCGCGCAGGGAGTCTAGAGTGTGCATGGCGCAACTATACCGCAGCGGCGGCGCGAGGTTGTGGTCGCGGATGCCGGTCGGTGGATTCCCCGACGCATGAACAGGCGGGCGCTCATCGGGGTGCGGCGGAGAGCGTGATCAGCGCGATCTCGGGCGGGGCGAACACGCGCAGCGGCGGCCCCCAGGTGCCGGTGCCGCGGCTGACATACAGGCGGCGCCCGCCGGACAGTTCGGTGAGGCCGGTGTGCACGCGATAGGTGAGCCGCGTCAGGTAGACGAAGGGGAAGATCTGGCCGCCGTGGATGTGGCCGGAGAGCTGCAGGTCGAACGGCGTGTCGTCGTCCGCCACCGGCTGGTGCTTGAGCAGCACGATGTAGTCGTTCGCGCCGATGCCGGCGAGCGCCTGGCGGAGGTCGATCCGGACCGGCTGGCCGGTGGCGCGCGCGGTGTGGTCGTCCACCCCGGCCAGCACGATGCCGCCCGCTCTGGCCGTCTCGCCGCGCAGCACGGTGAAGCCTGCGTCGCGCAGGAAGCGCAGGGAGTTGTCCAGCCCGGCATAGTATTCGTGGTTGCCGGTGACGGCGTAGGCGCCGAGCGGCGGCGCGTAATCGCGGAAGCGGCGGGCTAGCGCCTCCAGGTCGTCGCCTTCGCCATCGATGATGTCGCCCGTCGCCACCACGATGTCGGGCTTGAGCTCGCGCAGGCGGGCGAAGACCCGTTCCAGCAGGCCGTCGCCCTGCATGATGCCGAGGTGCAGGTCGGAAAGGTGCGCGATGGTGACGCGGCCGGACGCGAGCTTGGGCGTGCTGATGCCGACCTGTTCGACCCGCAGCTGGCGTGCTTCGACCAGGCCGTAGCCCAGCGCCGCCAGCGCGAGCAGACCCACGCCGCACAGTTCGGCGCCGGCGGTCAGCGGCCACCTGAACGGCAGCAGCGCGGCGAGCGCATGGCCGAGGTCGAACAGCAGGCCGATGCAGAGGAACAACAGCAGGTAACCCATCCAGACGTAGCTCACCCAGGCGGCGGCGACGGTGGCGCGGTGCCAGCCCTGCCGTTCGAGGAAATGCACGAGCAGCGGCGAGAGGGTCAGGGCGATGCCCGCCAGTATCAGCGTCAGTGCGAGGCCGGATGAATGCGGCAGGGCCAGCCACAGCTTGCCGAGCGCATACAGGTGCATGGAACCGTAGATCAACAGCGCCACGCTCAGGAAGGTCAGCATTGCCCATGCTCCTCGGGTTCGTTCTTGCCGGTGCACGACGGCGTAAGGCCGACTGTGCCGGTACACCCGCCCGGTCAACGGTGCCTTCGCCGCGAAGCGCTTGACGTCACTTCACACTCGCCACGGCCACGCGCGTCTTGGGCAGACCCTGCTCCAGGAAGAAGCGTTCCGCGACGCCCACCGCATCGGCCGGCCCGGCGATATAGATGTCGCCCTGCAGCAGCGCTGCGTCCGCCGCCCGGATGGCGGCGAGCTGCTGCAGCAGAGTCTCCTCGCGCTTGCCGCTCACGGCGCGCAGGTCGAAGCCCGCGACATGTTCCTCGTAGCGGAAGTTGTCCAGCGCGTCCCGCCAGGCATGGGCGATGTTCGGCAGGTAGATATTGCTGCGGCTCGAGCCGAACCAGTGCAGGGAGATGGCTTCGGCGTTGAGCGACAGTGCATGCTCGATCAGGCTCTTGATCGGCGCGAAGCCGCTGTCGAAGGCGAAGAAATACAGCGGCCGCGGCGACTTTTCCTGCAGGATGAACTCGCCCTGTGGCCCCTCCATCTCCACCGCGTCATGCTCGCGCAGGCGCTCGAAGATGTAGTCGGAGAACAGGTTGCCGCGCTGGCGGTGGATGTGGAACAGCACGTTGCGGTCATCGCAGGGGCAGCTGGCGATGGGCAGCTCCGCGCTGAAGGCCCCGCCGACGCGCAGCGTCACGCTCTGCCCCGCCAGGAAACGCAGACGCTGGGTGCGCGGCGTGAGCAGATGCAGCAGGATCATGTCGTCGTTGATATGGCCCATGGTCTTGACCTTGGCGCCGATCTGCTGGAACGGGATGTCCTGCACGCTGCCCGCCACGGCGGCCTCGATGACAACATCGCTGACCGCCGTGTTGCTGCACAACAGGATGTAGCCCTGGCTCTTTTCCGCCTCGGAGATGACGAAGTCGTGCTGGCGCGTTTTCTTCACCTCGCCCGACACCACTCGTGCCATGCACAGGCCGCAGTTGCCGCCGCTGCAGCCGTAGTTGAGCGGTATGCCGGAACGCACCGCTGCTTCCAGCAGCGAGTCGTGGCCCTCGACCAGGAAATCGTGCTTGCTCGGCAACACCGTCACCTGTGCCGTCATCACGCTCAACACCTTGTCTTTGACCGCCAACGGATTGACGAAGCCCGGCTCCATGGCCGCCTCGACCTCCCGTTTTACCCATGTCTTCAGGTCTCCCATCGTCGTGCGCGCCCCGCTGTCCAGTTGAGATTCGATCTCGGCGAGCTTGTCCCACAGCCTGCCCATCAATGCGTTGAACTGCTTCACCTGTTCCTGGCTGTTCGCCAGCGTCTTGCCCAGCTCGGTGATGCGCGCCGCCAGCACTTCCGCGTCCGGCAAAGCCCGCTCGAACACGCGTTTGCCGAAGGCGCGCTCCTTGATCTGGGCGACCCGCCTGGCCTCCGCCGTGTCTTCCAGCTGCGCGTCCGGATAGCACTGCAGCAGGTTCTCGGCGCTGACCATGCCGTCGTGCGAGATCATCTCGCCGTACTGGATCTTCTTCTGCAGTTCCGCGCGCGTGACGCCTATCAACCTTGCGGCGCGCGTCAGGCTCAGCATCTCATTCATGGCATGCTCCAATCTCCGGCATCAGGCTGGCTCCAGTGCATGCCTCATCTTATTGCGGGCGGCGCGTCGCGGCAATCGCCCGCCGCGGTCAGCGGCTGGTTGCAGTCCACGGTTCCCGGCGCCGCCGCGTGCAGCTTGCGGAGATCGAGGACCCAGGCGGCGACCTTCTCGCGCAGGCGCTCTTTCTGGCGCGGCGTCAGCAGCTCGAAGATGGCGGCGGTCATCTCGTTCATTGCGCTCTCGTAGGCTTCGATGGCGAGCTGCTGCTGCGCCGAGCGCGACACTTCCGGGAAGTCGATCCACTGTTGCAGCAGGGCGGCGATCGCGTCCTCGCCCGCGCCGCCCTCCAGCAGCGCGATCAGGCTCGCCTGCTTGGCCTCGCGTTGCGCGAGGTAATGATCGCTGGCGAACGGGATGCTCAGGCTCAGCGCCGTGATCTTTTCCTCCTGCTCCCGGCTCAGGCGGCCGACCAGTCCCGCGACGTTGTCGACGTGCCGTTCCGCGCGCCGGGCGAGATCTTCCTGCGCGCTGTCCGACAGCAGCTCCTCCCGTTGCTCGCGGTTGCGCTCGGCCAGCCTGGCGCGCAGCTCCTCTATCTGGCTGCGGTCCAGCGTGCCCAGAACCCGGGCGGCCGGCCGCACGAACGGCGTCATGGTCATGCGGTAGACCTTGGCGCTCTGCAACCGGAAGCGGATGACGTCCGCCGCCGTGAGGGCCGCATCCCGCTCTATCAGCGCCTGCAGTTTCTGCAGCAGGGCGATGTACTCGGGCAGCGCCGTCTGGCGATGCCAGCGCATGTAGTCGGCGACTTCGAGCCGGATCACCGCCTTCTGTTCGGTGTTGAACGAGGTGTAGCCGTCGATCCAGTAGCGCAGCAACCAGTCGGCGTGGTTGTAGCCGAAGGTCACCCGGCTGCAGCCGGCGCTGGCAAGCAGGAGCAGCACGAGTACGAGCAGGCATGATCTGGAGAGGGCCATGTTTTCTCTCGTCTCGTCAGGGCGCCACCGCCTCGCGCGGGCGCGCCGGTAGCGTCAGGCACAGGTTGTGGATCATCGCCTCCTCGTCGGCGGGGATGGCCAGCACCGGCTTGGAACCGGCGCGTTCCAGCCTCGATGCCGCGGCGCGATTCGCCGCAGCGTCCAGGGACAATCCAAGGAATCCCAGCGGGCCACAGATCGCATCGCGTATCGGCGCCGCGTGCTCGCCGATGCCGCCGGTGAAGACGAGCGCATCGATGCCGCCGGCCTTCGCTGCCAGGCTGCCGATGGCGGCGCGCACCTCGCGGCAGAAATAGTCCACCGCGAATTTCGCGGGCGCGCTGTCGCTGGCGAGCAGGTCGCGCATCTCGCTGCTCTCGCCATCGGACAGGGCCAGCAGGCCCATGTGGTGGAACACCATGTCGCTCAGTTGCGCGGCGTCGTAGCGTTTCGCCAGCTCCAGCATCACGCCCGGGTCGAGGTCTCCGCTGCGCGTACCCATGGCGACGCCGCCCGCGGGCGTGTAGCCCATGGTGGTGTCCACCGAGCGCAGATCTTGCAGCAGGCACAGGCTGGCACCGCTGCCGAGATGTGCGACGACGATGCGGCCGCGCGCGGCCTCGCCCAGCAGGGCGGGAAGTCGTGCTGCGACATGGGCGAAGTTGAGGCCGTGGAAACCGAAGCGGCGCAACCCGAGTTCCTGCGGGATGGGCAAGCGTCTTGCCAGTTCGGGCAGCGTGGCATGGAAGGCGGTGTCGAAGCAGGCGACCTGCGGCACGGCGAAACGCTCGCGGCAAAGGTCGAGGCCCAGCAAGTTGCCGGGCAGGTGCAGCGGCGCGAGATGGACGATGTGTCGCAGGCGCGCGCGCTCGGCGTCGTCCACCACGCGCGCGGCATCGGCGATCTCGCCGCCGTGCACGAAACGATGGCCGACGATGTCCGGCGCGTGGCCGGCCAGGTCGCGCATCAGTTCGTCGAAGGCGGGCGCATGGTTGCGCAGATGGTCGTAGCGGAAGTTGTGGCGCGAGCCGTCCGCACCGAACAGACTGGCCTTGATCGAGGATGAGCCGCTGTTGATGGTGAGGACGGTCGGCATCGTTTTACTTGATCGTCAGCAGGGACGGCCACGTCCAGCTGTCCGCCTCGGGCAGGTCCACGCCATGCTCGTGCGCATGATTGCGGCACTCGATCTGGCGGTTGAGCATCTTCTCTTTGACGTGCGCTCCCGCCACATGCAGCGCCGGGATGCGGTCGATGACGTCTATCACCAGGCTGAAGCGGTCGATCT
>JBQGEN010000218.1:0-7053 GCA_052039615.1 Sideroxyarcus sp.
CGGCCTTGCTTGATGACGAGTTGCGCATCGTCGCTGAATTGCGGCGCGCAGAAATTCAACGTGGCGGCGCGCTCGGCGAAGGTGGCGAGCACGTCCAGTTCGGCGATGGCGGCGGCGATGCGTTGCAGTTGCGGGATGAACGGTGCCAACTGGTCCAACAGTTGTTCGTAGAGGAACTTCTCGCGCGCCAGCGCGCGGTCGTTGGCGGAGAGCGCCTTGTCTTCGAAAGCCTTGAGTTCCGGCGTGATGTAGCGCTCGACGTTCTTCAGCGTCTGGCGGCGGCGGTAGTCGTCCGGCACCTTGTCTGCATTGGCGAAGCTCACTTCGATGTAGAAGCCGTGCACGCGGTTGTATTCGACCTTGAGTTTGTCGATGCCGGTGCGGGCGCGTTCGCGCAGCTCCAGCTCCATCAGGAAATCACCGCAGTTGGTCTGGATGCCACGCAGCTCGTCCAGCTCAAAGTCAAAACCGTCGGCGATCACGCCGCCTTCGCGCAGGACGGAGGAAGGTTCGGGTTTGAGGGTTTTCTGCAGCAACTCGACCAACTCGATTCCCGTTCGTCCTGAAACTCTTTCATCCGCTCGCCCTGAGCTCGTCGAAGGGTGAATGGATGCGTCGGTCTGCCCGGCGCTACGCGCCGATCCTTCGACGGGCTCAGGACGAACGGTAGGGTTAAGCTCACTGGCGAGAAGCTGGAGGCGCGGCGCGCTTGCGCCAGTCAGTAGTGAATGCAACTGCGGCAAGGTCTTTAGCGTGTCGCGCAGGCCGGAAAGGTCGCGCGGACGTGCAGAGCGCAAAGCGATGCGCGCGGTGATACGTTCCACGTCCACGCTGGGTTTTAGGTGTTCGTGAACGGCGTGGTGCAGGCTGCCCAACTGTTCGACGGCTTCCAGTCTCGCCCCCAGTACCGCGCGATCCCGCAGCGGATGATGCAGCCAGTGCGCCAGCAGGCGGCTGCCCATGTTGGTGGCGCAGGTGTCGAGCAGCGAGAGAAGGGTCGGTGCGGGCTCGCCGCGCAGGGTCTGGGTGATCTCCAGGTTGCGTCTGGTGGCGGCGTCCATGCGCACATATTCGTCGGCGTGGTAGACCTGCGCGCTGCGGATGTGGGCGATGCTCTGGCCTTGGGTCAGCTTGGCGTAGCCGAGCAGGGCGCCGGCTGCTTCGAGACCCACGGTGAAATCGTCGCAGCCGAAGCCGGCTAAGTCGCGCGTGCCGAACTGCTGGCATAGCGCGCGGTGCGCGGTGTCGCGGTCGAAGTGCCAGTCGGGCAGGGATTTATTTGCGGCGCTCTTGAACTGCGGCGCGCTGCTGCTTTCGGCGAACAGGATCTCGGAGGGTTGCAGGCGTTCCAGTTCGGCGGGCAGTTGCTTGGCGGCGACTTCGGCGAGGGTGAACTGGCCGGAGGCGAGGTTGAGCCAGGCGAGGCCGACCTCGTTGTTGCGCTGGTGCAACGCAAGCAGCAGGTTGTCGCGCTTCTCCTCGAGCAAGGCGGAATCGGTGACGGTGCCGGGGGTGACGATGCGCACGACTTTGCGTTCGACCGGGCCTTTGCTGGTGGCGGGGTCGCCGATCTGTTCGCAGATGGCGACCGATTCGCCCATCTTCACCAGTCGCGCGAGGTATTGCTCCACCGCGTGGTATGGCACGCCCGCCATCTTGATCGGCTGGCCGTTGGAGGCGCCGCGTTGCGTCAGCGTGATATCGAGCAGCTTGGCGACGCGCACGGCGTCGTCATGGAACAGTTCGTAGAAATCGCCCATGCGGTAGAACAGCAGCTTGTCGGCGTGGTCCGCCTTCAGCCGCAGGTATTGCTGCATCATGGGTGTGTGTTTTTCGGTGGCGTTGCTCATGTCTTTACTCGTGTACGACGTAGCGGCCGGTGAATTTCACCGCGGCTTGTCCATTGCGTTTGATGATGACGTCCAGCGGCAAGCGGGCGCGGCCGCGTTTTTTCAGCGTGGTCATGAAGCGTTGTAGTGTGGCGACGTCCACCTCGCATTCGGCTTCCATATCCTGCGCGACGGGCAGCAGGTATTCGATCTCGGCCTGCTGGATGACGATGTGGCGGTGCAGCCCGGCTTCTTCGAGCTTGAGGTGCAGCAGGCCCCAGCCACACAGCACGGACAACGAATACAGGCTGCCGCCGAAGGCGGTGCATTTGTGGTTGAGGTTGGGGCCGAGCGGGGCAGCGAGGCGCAGTTGCCTGCCGTCATAGGCGGTGACGGTGATGCCCATCTCGCGTGTGAGCGGGATGTCGTCGTGCAGGGTCTGTTGCAGTCGTGCGGCGGTGTTATTCATCGGTATTGCGGTGCTGCCGGGGGCGGATGGTCGAGAATTGCCGGAGTATACTTTCTCCGGGGCGGGCTTACACGCGCGGAGTGGGGGCAGATGAAGCAGACCATCATCATCACCGATCTGGACGGGACGCTGCTCGACGCGGCGAGCTATTCCCATGCCCCGGCGCGGCAGGCGCTGGCTCTCATCCGCGAGCGCGGCATCCCGCTGATCCTCTGTTCCAGCAAAACGCGCGCCGAGATCGAGGCGCTGCGCGGCGAACTGAACAACGCCCACCCCTTCATCGCCGAGAACGGCGGTGGCCTCTTCATCCCGCGCGGCTATTTTTCTGCGCCTTTCGAATCCGAAGACTGCGGCGCTTACCATCGGGTCATTCTGGGCACGCCCCACGCGGAGATACGCCGCCGCTTCGTCCTGCTGCGCGAGACGTTGCGTGTCGCGGTGCGCGGTTTCGGCGACATGACGGCTGAAGAAGTGGCCGCGCTGACCGGACTTTCCATCGATGAAGCGCAACGCGCGCGTCAGCGCGATTTCGACGAGCCCTTCGTGTTCGATGGCCCGCCCGACCGGCGCTTCCTGCTTGCCATAGCGGAATCCGGCCTGAACTGGACCGAGGGGCGCATCTTTCACATCATGGGGCGGCACGACAAGGGGCGGGCGGTGAACCTGCTCAAGGCGCTGTATGAAAAACAGGGCGGCGCCGTCGAGACCATCGGGCTGGGCGACAGCCTGAACGACCTGCCGCTATTGCGCTCGGTCGATGTGCCGGTGCTGGTGATGCACGACGACGGCAGTCACGATGCGCGCATGGACATCGAAGGCATGGCGAAGACGCGCCTGCCCGGCCCGGCGGGCTGGAACGAGAGCGTGCTGCGGCTGCTGGCAGTACGCGGTGCCGGGGTGGCGGGTGAATTGTTCGAAGCCGCGCTGGAAGCGGTCGATCCGTACCGGGCCGTGCTGGCCGCGCTGCGCATCGAGGGCGACACGTTGCATGCGGGGGGCGAGCGCTACGATCTGGCCGCGTTCGCGCGCATCCTCGTGGTCGGCGGCGGCAAGGCCACGGCGCGCATGGCGCAGGCGGTGGAGTCGCTGCTGGGTGCGCACATCGCGGGCGGGCTGGTCGTGGTGAAGAGCGGACACACCGCTGCGCTGCGCGTCATTGAGCAGGTGGAAGCCGCGCATCCGGTGCCGGATGCGGCGGGCGAGGCGGGCGCGCGCCGCATCCTGAACATGGTGCGCGATGCCGACAAGAAGACGCTGGTGCTGTGCTTGCTGTCGGGCGGCGCCTCCGCGCTGCTGGTCGCGCCGGCGCCGGGATTGACCTTGCAGGACAAGCAGGCGGCGACCGGTCTGTTGCTGCGTACGGGCGCGCCCATCGAGGAATTGAATGCGGTGCGCAAGCATCTTTCCGCGATCAAGGGCGGCAGGCTGGCGCAGGCGGCTTATCCGGCGACGGTGCTCACACTGTTGCTGTCCGATGTCATCGGCGACCGCCTCGACGTGATCGCCTCCGGGCCGACCGCGCCGGACGCCTCGACCTACGCCGACGCGCTGGCGGTGATCGCGAAATACGGCCTGCGCGAACAGATGCCGCCGCAGGTGATCGCGCATCTGGAACAGGGGGCGGGCGGGCGCCTGGTCGAGACAGCAAAGGCAGGCGAGCGCTGCTTCGACCATGTGCGCAACGTGATCGTCGGTGCACTTGGTCTGGCGCTGGCGGCGGCGCGGCAGAAAGCCGCGCAACTGGGCATCGCGGCGGAGATCGTGGCCGACGACCTGCAGGGCGAGGCACGCGGCGCGGCACGGCTGCTGGCGCAACGCGCGCGCACGGAGCTGGCGGCGATGCGGCCGGGCGAGCGCCGCTGCCTGCTGTGGGGCGGCGAGACCACGGTGACCGTGCGCGGGAACGGGCTGGGCGGTCGCAACCAGGAACTGGCGCTGGCGTTTGCGCTGGAGATCGCGGGGTTGGACGGCGCAGCGCTGCTTTCTGCCGGGACCGACGGCAACGACGGCCCGACCGATGCCGCCGGTGCACTGGTGGACGGGGCGACCGCCGCGCGTGCGCGCGCACTCGGCATCGAGCCGCAGCACTATCTGGACGACAACGATTCGTATCATTTTTTCCGGCGCTGCGATGCCGCCACGCGCGGGCACAACCATTTCATCACCGGCCCGACCGGCACCAACGTGATGGATATACAGTTATTGCTGCTGGAAAAGTAGGGTTACGACGCAGCCGCACCGTGGTAAGGTGAACGCAATCAGGGAGGGAGTACGGACCATGGCAGCCGTAACGCTCAGAGCTGAAGTGCGAGAACAGATCGCGAAGATCGGGAATGCCGATATCGTCGTCGGCATCCCGAGTTTCAACAACGCGCGCACCATCGGCCATGTGGTGCGCGCAGTGCAGGCCGGTCTGGCCAAGTACTTCCCCGAGCAGCGCGCAGTGCTGGTGAATTCCGACGGCGGTTCCGGCGACGGCACCATGGACGTGGTGCACAAGACCTCGGTCGAGGATTTCAATGCCATCCTGCTGCATCACCGCGTCGCGCCGATCTCCAAGATCGCCTTTCCCTATTCGGGCATCCCCGGCAAGGGCAGCGCCTTCCGCGCCGTGTTCGAGGTCGCGCAGGCGCTGGATGCCAGGGCCTGCGCGGTGGTCGATTCCGACCTCAGGAGCATCACGCCGGAGTGGGTCGAGCTGCTGATCAAGCCGGTGCTGCAAGGCGGCTTCGATTACGTCGCGCCGCTCTACCACCGCCACAAGTTCGACGGCACCATCACCAACAGCATCGTCTATCCGCTCACGCGCGCGCTGTACGGCAAGCGCGTGCGCCAGCCGATCGGGGGCGACTTCGGCTTTTCCGGCAAGCTGGCGCAGTTCTATCTGACGCAGGACGTGTGGGAGTCGGATGTCGCGCGCTTCGGCATCGACATCTGGATGACCACCACCGCGCTGGCGAATGGCTTCAAGGTGGCGCAATCCTTCCTAGGCGCGAAGATCCACGACGCCAAGGATCCCGGCGCCGATCTGGCCGACATGCTGTACCAGGTGGTGAGCGCCACCTTCGAGCTGATGGAAAACCATGCCGCCAGCTGGACGCCGGTGCGCGGCTCGGAGCCGGTGCCCACCTTCGGTTTCGAGTACACCGTCGGCCTCGAGCACGTGAACGTGAACACCGCGCGCATGCTCAAGCTGTTTCGCGAGGGTCTGCTCAACCTGCGCGATATCTGGCTCGACATCCTCGGTGCGGGTGACCTGACGGAAGTGGAACGGCTGGCGGCGCTGGACGATGCCGTGTTCCGGTTCCCGCTCGGGCTGTGGTCGCGCATCGTCTATGACTACGCGCTCGCGTTCCACCTGCGCAAGCTGCCGCGCGAACACCTGTTGAAGTCGCTGCTGCCGCTGTATGTCGGCAAGACCGCCTCGTTCATCCTCGAGGTCGAGCCGATGGCGCCGCACGAGGCCGAGGCGGAGATCGAGAAACTGTGCCTGGAGTTCGAGAGCGGCAAGGAGTATCTGCTGACCCGTTGGAAGTAAAACCGTTCAAGGAGGTGATCAAAATGGAGTTCCTCAATCTGATACTCGAACCGTTGCAGGAGGTGTTCGCCAAATTCAAGGCGTTCGCTCCCAGCCTGCTGGCGATGCTGGTGATCCTGGCGCTCGGCATCGTGCTGGCGCGGGTGCTGCGGACGGCGCTGGTGAAGTTTCTGACGGCGGTCAAGTTCGACAGCTGGTCCGACCGCATGGGCTTCACCACGCTGATGCGCAAGGGCGACCTGTGGATGAAGCCTTCCGTCGTGATCGGCGCAATCCTGTTCTGGATACTGATCATCGTCACGCTGATGGTCGGCCTGAGCGCGCTCAATGTCGCCGCCATCGACAACATGGTCGGGCAGTTCTTCGGCTATATGCCGCGCGTGTTCTCGGCCGCGATCATCCTCGTGGTCGGCTATGCGGTATCCAGCTTCGTCAGCCGCGCGGTGCTGATCACCGCGGCCAACGCCGGCTACCACTATGCCAAGCTGCTGGCCGAGGCCGTGCGCGTGCTGCTGATGCTGATGATTCTGGCGATGGTCATGGAAGAACTGCAGATCGCGCCCAGCATCGTGCTCGCCGCCTTTTCGATCGTGTTCGGCGGCATTGTGATCGCGCTCGCCATCGCTTTCGGGGTGGGCGGCATCGGCGCGGCCAGGCGCATCATCGAGCGCGAACTCGCCGAAGAGCCGCCGCAAAAGGCGCCGGAAGACGTCGAACATCTCTGATCGGGGGCGGACATGAGCGACTTTTTCCAGACCGGAAACATCACCACGCTGCACCAGCTGGGGCAGGCATCGCTGGATCGGATCGAGGCCGAACTGCTCGGTTTTTCGAAGACGCGGCCGATCGCGCTGGTGCTGCCGGCGCTGTATTCAGAATTCGAGGGGCCGGCCATGCCGGGCATCGTGCGGGAGCTGTCCAAGGTGAAATACCTGAACGAGATCGTGCTCGCCCTCGACCAGGCGACGGAAGAAGACTTCAAGCGCGTGCGCGAATTCATGTCGCCCATCCCCGCGCCGGTCCGCATCGTGCACAACAAGGGCAAGCGCGTCGGCGAGGTGTACGAGACGCTGAAACGCAACGGGCTGGATGCCGGGCCGCAAGGCAAGGGGCGTTCTGCATGGATGTCCTACGGCTACGTGCTGGCGCGCGGGCAGTCGGACGTGATCGCCCTGCACGATTGCGACATCGTCACCTACAGCCGCGAATTGCCGGCG
>JBQGEN010000219.1:0-18267 GCA_052039615.1 Sideroxyarcus sp.
CAAGCAGGCTCCGGGACTTCTTGCCCTCCTTGCCCGGAGAGAATCCAGCGAACAACGGTCTAGCAATGCATCATGTTGAGCTGCTTGGCAATCACGTCGTGGTTCAGCCACAGCACCGGGCCGGCCGGGTTGGACGACTCGTGGAACATCAGCGGCCCGGTGCCCTCCAGCACCAGCGAGCTCAGCACGTCGGTGACGAGTGCGTCGCGGCTCTTGTGCATCTTGGTGATCTCTTCCGAGGTGCCGATCATCAGATCCGCAAGTTCGGCGGAATTCGGCATCGGCCACGCCGCGAAATCGCGGAAGCGTTTCATCACGTCGCTGGCGTTGTAGGCATCGATCTTCTGCAGCAGGCTGTCCAGCGTCTGTCCCTCCTGCAGCACGTCGCGGCAGGCCTGCCACTGCGCCTCGGCCCACGCCCCGCCCTGCTCCTGCTTCAGCGCCTTCAACAGCGGGAACAGCGAGAGCTCGACCCCCACGAAGATGTCGGAAGAGTTGGTGCGTATCTCGGGACAGTTGTAGACCGTGGCCTTGATGCCCTGCTCCCACGCAGCTTCGGCGTGGTGTTCGAGGCGCATCTTGGCCTTGCCCTGGGTGTAGCTGGTATAGGTCTGCCACTGGTACCGGCCGTCGATTAGGATCTCGGTGCCGTGGTAACCGTAGGCGGTGTAGCGCACCTGGCCGCCGGTCTTCTCCAGACGGGCGCGAATCGCCGCGCTGCCCTCGATCAGATGCTGGAATGTGTTGGCAGTGACCTCGTCGAAATTCATCAGGATCAGCTTGCCCAGATCGCTGTCGAGCAACGCGCTCGAAGACAGGAAACGGTCGCCGCGGCCCTTGTAGATGCGGTTCGCGATGGCCAGGAACACCTTCACCTTGGGGATGCCGCCCGCCATGGTGTGCGCGAAGAAAGCGTTGGCGCCGTCCGGGATCATCCGGTCCAACTCGGCCATCGCCCTGGCCACGGAATCCTTGAAGCGCTGCACGCCCACCGCACGGCACTTCTCGATATGCGCCCAGTCGAGCTTGTCGTCCTGCCAGCTCTTCAGCGTCATGTCGGCCAGCATGTCGGTCGGCGTCGGCTCGCCCGCAGGCGCATCCAGATCGAAGCCCGCCATCAGCGGCACATTGATGATGCGGCCGCCCAGGTTCGCTTCGGCGGCCGCCAGTTCCTCGGCGGTCAGCGCGCGCAGCGCATTGTTCTCGTCGCGGCGACCGACGGTGATGCCGACGATCGTCATGCCCGCCTTGCGCGCCTCGTTGATCAGGCCGTTGGCATAGCCGCGCCCGAACAGCTCGCCGAACAGCACGAAGACGTCGCCTTTGCGGAAGATGTTGGACTGGGGAACGTTTCTCAGAGGGATTGGTGCTTTCATTAAGATGGATTCCTGTCTGGTGATTACTGCGATTCAGTCGAATTGGCCGATGAACAAGGTCGCTATTGTAACGAAGCTAGTCGGAATGCACCCAAAAAATGCGTTGCGACGGAGAGGATATGTCCGCGCATCCGTCCGGTCTGGGCCTGCGCGTCGGGCCAAAGCGGGCGGCGAGCCAAGCATCGTCCGAATCCAAGCTCGCCACCAGTCCGCGTCCATGATTTGTTTCGATTTCCGCGATGGTTGGTGCTATGGTTACGCGTCCGTCGGCACCGCATTACCGGGGAGACCTCTGTCCAATGTGCTTTTCCGCAACTGTCAGCTACGGTGCCGCTGCCGTGCTGGTGACCACCGGCCTGTACGCCATGCGGCAAACCAGGCGGCTGCATCCTCCATACTGGATGTGGGCGCTGGTGCCTGTCTTCTTCGGTGTCCAGCAGGCATTCGAAGGACGGGTGTGGCAGATGCTCGATGCCGGGAATGCCGTCGCGGCGGTGTCATATGCATTGGGATTCCATTTCTTCTCGCATTTTCTGTGGTTGTGGTGGCTCCCGCTGGGCTGCTACCTGGTCGAGCCCGGAAAGATGCGCAAGCGCGTCATCGCCGGCTGCGCCATGTTCGGTGCTTTCGCGGGCACGCTGGTCTATTCCGTCATGCTTTCCCATCCGGAATGGATGTCGGTCGCCGTGCGCGAGCATTCCATTCTCTACAGCTTCTCCGTCCCCTATCGCAGCTCCATCCACCTGCCGTTCACGCCCGCCGCCCTCTACGCCCTGACCATCCTGGTGCCGCTGTTCATATCCAGCCACGGCAAGATCAGGATCTTCGGAGTGCTGGCTGTCTTGTCCATGATATTGGCATCGGAAGCCTATGCTTATGCCTACGTCTCGGTCTGGTGCTTCTTCGCAGCCATGCTCTCGCTCTATCTCGTCTATATGATCCGGAATCTGGCGGCAAAATCGCATCGATCAGTGACCAGCCCGACAGTCGAAGCTGGCGCGGGCCACGCCCCCTGATCAACGCAGCCCCGACAGCATTCATTTCCCGCCGGCCCGGCCCCCTGTCCCGTTATGCAATAATCCCGCGCCGAATGGCAGCAAACGCATCAACGACATCGAGAGAATGAAATGAAAAGTGCAGACCCGCTGAATACCGGCATCCCGACCCCGAAACAGCAGATCATCCCGTCCGGCGCCAACCTGTTCAAGGCGCTCTTCCTGGTATTCATGTTGCTGGGCACATTCCTGGCGACCGAGCGGATCGCCGGGCAGATGGACGACTCCTGGATCAGGTGGACCTTCATCGCAGGGGCTTCGGTCTGGAATGCCATGCTCCTGATCGGCATGGGCGTGTTGTCGCATGAGGCCGTGCACCGGGTCCTGTTCCGCTCCCGCTTCTGGAACGAACTCTGGGGCGGGCTGCTGGCCGCCCTCGTGCTCATCCCGCTGGAGGCGAACCGCCAGTTCCACATGGAGCACCATCGCTATTCCCACCAGCCCGGTCTCGATCCGGAGAACCCGATGCATCAGACCTCGTTCCTGTTCGCCGTGACGATCGGGCCTTTCGTGGCGCTGTATGCCCAATATCTCGTTCTCGCGAAGATCGCGCTGCGCGGCGACCTGGTGCGGGCGCTGAAAGACGTCCTGTTTGTCGGCGTCGCGGCAGCGATCTACTTCCTGCTGCTGCCCGCGCTCGGCGTGTCGCTGATGCTCACATGGGTGCCCACGCTGCTGGCGCTGCCCCTGGTGTTCAGCGTGCGCGCGCTGGCCGATCACTATGGCATCCCGCCCGTGGTGCGCGCGTCCGGAAAGCATGAGGAATCCGAGGAAGAATTGGAAAGCGGAAAACAATCGCGCCAGCAAGTCAGTGGCTGGGTCGTGCTGACGCCGCAGTGGCTGCAGTGGCTGTGGAGCCACGTCAACTACCACGAGGTGCACCACAAGTATCCCTACCTTTCGCACGAATACCTGCCGCAAGCCTTCGAAGCCTCGCGCCATCACTACCCTTACCTCGTCGTGGATGGCTACTGGAGATCGCTGTTCAATGTGATGAAGCTGGATTACTACGGCACGCAGGAAGCGGTGCGGCCGTTCATGGCAACGCAGAAGTCCTGATCGGGATCAGGGGGCGGCCGCTACCGGCTGGCCTCTCCCTTCAAAGCTCCCACGGATAGCCGATGAAGATGGCGGTCGCGATGCCGTCATGCCCGTTCGCGACATCCCCGCGGAACACAACCCCCGAAGCCGTGACCATCCTGAGCCCGACCCCATAGGATTCCCGCCATGTGTCGCCCAGCTCCGCCCGCAGATCGGCCGTGCTGCCCGTTTCGTAGAAGGCCGCGAGCTGCAGCGAAGTGCGTATGTCCTTCATGACGAATAGGTCGAACGGCCTGGCCTCGTCGGTGAGATTCCAGCGGAATTCGCTGCCGTAGAACAGAGTGTGGGCTCCGCGGAACCGCCCCTGTGAATAGGAACGCAGACGGTCGAATCCGCCGAGCGACGTAGCCGTGCCGTAAGTATTGTTCGCGATGGTCAGGTTCACCGCGTCGATGCAGTATTGCTGTTGCTGCGGCGTGAGCGAGGGATCGCTGCAATTGATGCCCATCTGATCCTGGATCCTGGCTGGATCGGTCTCCCCCATGCGGCTGACGATCGCGTCCGAGCGCAGGTAATTGAAGGCCCAGGTGTTGCGCCTGCCCACGGGAAGGTAGGCGGTCATGTTGTAGTCCATCACGGCAACGTCCGGCCCGGAATCGGCGGGCGGCGACGCCGAGCGCGTCACGGCAAAACGGAACCCGCGCCGGGGATCGTCATAATCGTCGGTCAGATCGATGCGCACCCCGAATATGGTGGTGTGCGAACTCTGGCGGGATGCATTCGTCGCCTCGACGATCACGTTGCCGTCCTTGTCGCGGATGCTGCTCAGCTTCGAGGCGCCGCCGTACCACGCGCCGTACATCTCCAAGCGGCGCTCGAAGAACGTGGCGGTCAGCCTTCCGCCGAAATATTCCGCATTGTCGACGTCCATCAGCAGGTAATCGTCCTTGCCCGCGTTCATGCCCCGCTCCCGGTAGTTCTGGATCGAGGCCTTGCTCAGCGCACCCGCGCCGACATCGAGGATGAGCGTGCGCGGAACGATGTGGAAATCGCCCACACCAAGCGCCGCTCCCTCGACATCGCCGCCGTACACGATACCGTACACGTCGGTGTACGTGTCCCTGATATTCATTGCGCCGCCGACCACGGAAAGACCGCTGCCGATGCCGGGAAGGGAGTACGGGAAAGGGAAGAGCGCGTAGGCGAAGCTGGTCTCGAACTGCTCCTTGCGGCGGTCAACGACAAACGAATCCACGACGCCAGCGGATTCAGGCGTTTCGTCCGCGGCCCGCGCGGGCGGAACCAGCACGGTCAGCAGGCACAGCATTACGAAAAATCGCTTCATGAGTCGAGTTGAGCCTGTAGCATCGGGTTAGCCAATCTTCGCCAGCAGCACGACATAGTTTTTGCCATATTTCTTCGCGCATTTGGGGCAGGTAGTGTAGTAGAAATAGAGTTTGCTGAAGGCCTTGTCCTCGATTTTCAGCCACGCGTTCATCTCTTCCACCCAATGCCCGATCTGGCTGAACGGCCCCTCGAACACCTTGCACATGAATGTGCCGGAGATAGTGACCATCTTGGCACCGGGCACATCCTTGCTTGCTTCGACGAACACATCCGCCCCCCACAGCGAATACTCGTCGGTCAGCATCACCGGTGCTTCCAGTTTGGCCCCGGCAGCGCGCAGGGTGGCTTCCATGCGCGTCATCACCGCGCCGTAGTTAAGAGGAATGTGGAACAGACAGGTCACGCGGTCCTGCATGAAGCGCTTGCCCTGCCAGGTGGGGGTCTTGCCATCCCAGGGCTCGGGATCGAAACGGGGGCAGCAGGTTTCGTCATCGGTGTTCATGAGGCGCTCCTTTCATTCACAGGATGTGCTTCGGATTATCTCACTAGCGCTTGTGCTTCAACACCGACTTCACCATCTTCCCGAACGCCTTGTCCTTCCTGCGCTTGTCCACATATGACATCTCGTTGAAGTCGGACTCGGCCTTGAGCTTCAGGTAGCTCTGGTAATGCTCCGGATTCAGTTGGCCGCTTTCAATGGCCTTGCGGATCGCGCAGCCCGGCTCGTTGCTATGGCTGCAATCAGCGAAACGGCATCGGCCCGCAAGCACCTTGATATCGGTAAAACTGTCGTCCAACCCTTCGCCCGTGGTCAGGATGCCCAGCTCGCGCATCCCCGGCATGTCTATCATCAGCCCGCCGTTGTCGAGCATGAAAAGGTGGCGGCGCGTGGTGGTGTGCCTGCCCTCCCCTGTGCCGCTGACGGTGCGCGTCTCCAGTTCGCCTTTTCCAAGCAGCAGGTTGATCAGGGTCGTCTTGCCCACCCCCGAAGACCCGAGCAGACAACAGGTCTTGCCCGGCGCCACCAGCGCCCTGACCTCATCGACGCCCTCGCCCGTCTCGTTGCTGAGGGTGATGATGCGGGCGGTGATCCCGGCCGCGCGGATATTGGCGACCATGCGCGCCAGCTCTTCCGCGCTGACCAGGTCCGTCTTGGTCAGCAGCAGCACTGGCTCGATATGCCCCTCGCTGACCATCACCAGGTAGCGCTCCAGCCTGCGCACGTTGAAATCGAAATGGCACGACTGCACCAGGAAGGCCACGTCGATGTTCGCCGCGATCATCTGGAAATCGATGTTCTTGCCGGGAGACTTGCGTCGCAGGAAAGACCTTCTCGGCACGACATCATGGATGCTCGCGAACGTATCCGCGTCGTGATACTGCACGCACACCCAGTCGCCCACGCAAGGCATATCCACGGAGGATTCGGCGTGGTGAAGGAACTTGCCCGTCGTCTCGGCGGGCACTTCGCCGAGTTCATCGCGCACGACATAGCGACCGCGGTCGACCGCGGTCACCCGCGCCAGGCGCAGACCGGACCTGCACAACTGGCTGGCCTGTTCTTCAAGCTGGCTATCCAGACCGAGTTCGCTCAACTCCATGACACTTGCCTCTACGATTCAAGAAATAAAGACCATCCTTCAGGGGCCGCCACGCCGGTACAGCGCATTCGGAATCCACCACTCTTCCAGAACCTGCAATGCAAAATCCCTGTTCGCCGAGTCCTCGCTGAAGGCCACCTCTTCCAGGAACTCCGCAATGACAGACTCCTGCTCTGCGGTGAGAGAAGCAAGCCGGGGCGGCTCCCTGTCCGGCGGACGCAAATTGTGCAGCAGACCTTCCACTGCCATTTTCGGATCGTCCATGTGCCGGAAAGTGTATTCGATCAGGTGTGGCAGGTAATGCCGCCAGGAGGCCGCGTCAAGGAAAGCCAGCCCCCAGAATGTATATGCTTCAAGATACTCATCGGTCAACCTGTCCAGTTCAGGATCCGGTGGCGGCGGGAAGTCATAGCCGTCTTCTGCATAGCCACCGCGCAGGGTCTCCCGGGGAGCAGCCTGCAAGTCGGACCGGAATGCCTCGCTGGCCCTGCGGCAGATTCCGGAGCGGATGCTTTCATTTTGCATGATTGGCCTCGGCACCTTCAGCTGCCGCTCTTTCCGCCCATGCAAGAAAGGTTTCAAGGATATGCTCCAGCTTGGTTTCGTCACCGGCACCATGCCATATGCCATTCTCGATGTGGCAACTCAGCCAGGCTGGGCCGAGCGCAAAACGCCCGGCATCGACGCCTTCCGCGATCTCGGCAAATGCGCGTGTCTGCAACGGCGTGCCGACGAGATCGATCTTCACCCACCAACCCGGGTTGTCGCAAGACAGGATGCTGATGCCGGATGAATGCTCCCATTCACCGTTGCATTGATGCGAGTACCACGCCTGCAGTCGTGCGAGTGTGTTCATGCGCCAGGCACCCCCTAGCCTTTCTGACCTGTGTCATTTGCAGGTTTTGTTGCGACGCCGCCCCCGGCAATCTTGTGCGCCGGCGTAATGGACCGACTCTGACACCAAAAAAGTAAAGAGACAATCTCCTGAATATCTTCAGCCCGCAGCCCTTGCGCGCAAGCCCCCCGAATACCCGTACGCAAATTACGTAATAGACCCCGGCCTATATAAACAGGCATATACCAACGCCATTTTTCTACTGGTAACCTGCTGTTCATGCTTGAGAAATACCTGTTGACTCAAGAGCGCCTGACGAAGGTTGACCAAGGAGCCATCAATGAAAAAGACACTGCCGAACATTGCCTATCATCTGTTCAATCCCTTGAGCGAAAAGTATCGCGGCATAGAACTGAACGGCGAGATCATTCACTGGATTGCCGACACCGAAGAATTCTACGAGATATTCGGATACACGTCAGCGGAGAGAAAAGCGGGCGTGCCGCCTGAAGAGTTCATGAGATCAGAATACATCGAGAATCCAAAGTTCGACTTCAAGGCCTGCCAACAGATACAGGTAATCGAGTACCTCAGAGTGCACTCGCACGAGTTCCTGCAGAAGTATGGACATCGATGTGAAGACTGGCTGGCTGCGCTTGCGGGAATGCGTTCGCCAAATCCGGAAGTGTGCGCGACCTGCAAGATGAGGGCAGTCTGCTCGAATTGACGGCCGTCTTCCTCCATCCTCGAACCCATCAAGATAGCCGGGGCATAGCGGGAATTCCCGCTGGAATAGAATAATAGGGGATCGACTGTCCCCTATTATCATTGGGCCGTGGTCAAATGGCTCCGGATGAACCGACCGGCTCGTCCTCGAGGAAAGAAAGGCAATATCGCATGACTGGATCCACCTGGCGGGACATTGTACTGCTGTCATTCTGCTGGATCGGCTACTTCGCCCTGCACTCCGCATTGGCGTCGCTGCTGGTAAAACGCAGGATCGCCGCAGCCTGGCCGAACCTGATGCCGTATTACCGGCTGATGTTCAACATTCTGGCGTCGCTCCTGATACTGCCGATCCTGTGGCTCACCTACCACGATGCGGGGCAGACGTTGTGGCGCTGGCAGGGCGCCGCCGCATGGCTGGCGAACGGGCTGGCGCTGGCCGCGATCTATTGCTTCTGGCTGACTTTCAAAAGCTACGACATGCAGGAATTCCTCGGCCTGCGCCAACTGCAGGCCCATGTCCGCAAGGTCGAGGACCAGGAGCACTTCCATCTTTCCCCGTTCCACCGCTACGTGCGGCATCCCTGGTATTTTTTCGGCCTGGTCGTGATCTGGACGCGCGACATGAGCGCGACGACGCTACTGTCCAGCGTGATGATCACGCTCTATTTCCTCGTCGGATCGCGCCTGGAAGAAAAGAAATTGCTGGTCTATCACGGCAACACCTACCGCCGCTACATGGCGCGCGTTCCCGGCCTGATACCGCTGCCCTGGAAATCCCTCACCGCGGCGGAGGCCAGGACACTGTTGACACAGCAGAACGAGGGCGAAGCTGAATAATTAGGCGAACCCGGCGCGACCGGCCGCACCGCCGGTCGCCCCTCTTTCAGTTCCCCCAGATGTCGATGTAGTCCACCAGCCGGCCGCTGACGGAACGTAGCCGCGCAGACAGGATGCGCGCCACGAGACACAGCAGGCGCACACCGAAGGCCGGATTCTGATTCACGCACTGCTGGAAATTCTCGCGGTTCATGTCCACGATGATCACATCGGACTCGGCCACCAGACTCGCCGAAGTGGGGAGGTTATCAATGACGGATATCTCCCCGAAAATGCTTCCCGGGTGAATGGCGTTGAGGAATTTGACCTGATTATCACTGTCCTCCTTGTAGACAGAGATAGTCCCCTCGATCAGCACGCTGAAATAGCCGCCCTTGTCGCCCTCATAGTAGATCGTTGCCCCCGCAGGCACCTGATAGGCCCGCATGTGTTTGGCAAGGTAGGTGAGGTCATCTTTCCCGAAACCTTCGAAGACCTTGGCGGTTTGCAGCATGCTGCATATCGCTTCCTGGAAGGCCAGGCCTTCGCCAAGCACTTCCTTCTTGCCCTGCATCGGTACAGAAAAAGCCACTTTGTTTCCCATAGTCATCCCCTCGATCGAATGAGCGTGAATTAGTTATAAGAACCGAAGCGGCAGCGTCGCATTGTCCATGAAGCATGGTGCGAAACTGCCCTTCACTATGTCGACTTCATCCTCCGGTACAGCATTTTCCATTATCTCAGCAGCAGCCCTGCACAGCACTCAGATCCGCCGCTTCACCCGCAACGCGACCGTCCCCACCGCCAGGAAAGCCACGCCCATCAGCACCAGTGTAATGGGCCAGCCCAGCGAATTGGCAAAATGTTTTGCCGTGTAGAAGCCGATGAAACCCAGCATGGCGATGACGGTGGTAAACAGCAGCGCGCGGCTCTGCAGCACCACGCAAGCATAAAGCATGGAGGCGGCCACGGCGAGATAGGCCAGTTCAAAGGACGTGTTGCCCACCAGGTCGAACAGCCCGCCATAGGCCATGACCGAGCCGACGAAATAGCCCAGCCCCGCCAGGCGCGGATAGCGTCCAGACTTGTGCATGCCATAGGCCGCGAGCATCACGCACACGCCGGTGACCAGCCCCGCCCAACTGGCAGTGGTGGCCTCCGCGACGCGGTCGAACAGGCCGCTGTTCAGCCAGATGGTGCCGATCAGCAGCGCAGGCTCGGCCAGCACGCGGAACGGCGTCTTCTCCAGCGCGCTGCCGACCGCGAACAGCGACGCACCCAGCACGATCGCGATGTAGGCGAACGGCACATCGAGCAAGTCCAGCCCCACCTGCATGAAGCCGTAGATGAAAAACAACGTCCAGAACGCCAGCACCGTGAGGCGGAACCTGCCGAGCAGCGCCCCCTGGTGCAGCGCCATCACGCCGAACACCGCCAGCACCGCGAGGCGCCAGTTGTCACCGCGCGGAAACACCTCGTGGATCAGCACGAACCAGCCGCCGGTCATCATCAGGACAGCGGCCAGCGCAAGCGGCAGGATGAGGCGCGGATATTTGTCCTCGCGCAGCGCCGAGACCAGCACGACCAGCAGAATGTAGCCCACGCCCAGCGTCATGAACACCCGCATCACGCTGCCCATGCTCTGCCAGAACGTGCCGATATAAGTGCCGATGCCCGCGAGGATGAAGATCGCACCGAGATAAGTGAACAGCGTCTTGGCGATATCGCCCCGGCTGCGCGGCGCAGGCACCGCGCCGGCAGCGGCAGGCGCACGGAAGGCCGCTTCCACCTCGGCAGGCGTGATGTCGTATTTGCGCATGAGTTGCACGATGCTGTTGAGCGCGCCGGGCTTGTCCGACACGCTGGACGCGCCAAGGAGACCGGCCAGCAAGGGCCAGCCCCACATGCCGCCACCCACCAGCACGATGATGACGATCAGCAGCAACAGCCAGATCATGGCGCCACCACCCAGCCGATGAAGTGCGTGTTATTGCTGTAATACACATTGCCCGCATTCGGCAGGCGGAAGCTGCGCCCCTGCTTGGTCAGCACCGCCTCGTTGCGATAGCGCGAAGAATAGAACAGCCCGGTGAACACATCGCCCGAATAGCCCCCCCTGCCCGCACTGAATTCATAACCGTCCGGCGCGATGCTGGAAGAATCCACCGTCAGCCCGGCCAGATCGGGCACATCGATCGGCGTGATGACTGCGGCCTCTGCGGGCGTAGCCGGTCTTTGTCCGGGCGGTGCAAGCCCCGCCGGCAGCAGGATGGCAACCTCCTTCACCCCGCCGGTCACCGGACTGTAACGCCACACGCGCGGTTTCTGGTAACCCTGCGTATTGCCCTGATAGACCACCTGAACCTTGCCGTCCACCACCGAGATCTGCATGCCATTGCCGGGATAACTGTAGTACTCCGTCGCGTACAGCACGTCGTACTTCGGCGGATCGACCAGCAGCGCGGGAATCCCCGACACCAGCACAAACACTACCACCAGCAGCAACGGCAAACCCAAACCAAAAGCGATGGTGGGGTTCTCGCGAAGGAATGATTTCATGCGGGGGTCTCCTTGAAAATGGCGCTTGGCGCAATGTCCACAATATCACTCGTACGGAACGAAACCAACTCCAGAAACAAAGACCGCGCCTCCTGTTCACTACCACCAGTGCGGACCGAAACCGCAGGCCAGGCTGGCCGAGATGCGCCAGTCCTTTATCGGCGACGCACTTGCCTCGCAGCCAAAGTGAATGCGGGCGGTGCGCTCTTCGCCATGCAGGACGTACACGTAGTAGTACGTACTTGATTCCTACTTAATGTTATGTAGTGCTAGGATACCGCCCGCAAGACATTCCTAAACAAAAATAATGTATGAGGTGCCCCATGCATCACCTAAGAAATACGCTTCTTTTTTGCTTGCTCTCAATAACACTCTCCGCTTGCATTGGCAGTGGTGGTGGCGGTGGCGGAACAACACCAACAGACAACACTGCCCCCACTGTTCTAACGGTATCCCCTGCTGATGCGACGACCAATGCGGGCGCCGCCACTACCATTACCGTTACATTCAGCGAACCTGTGGATCCGTCCACGGTAAACGCATCCACGTTCATCGTTGGAGTCAGTGGCACCATAACTTACAGCGGCAACACCGCCACATTCACCCCCTCGGCGCCACTCCCTCCCAACACGATTATTACGCCCGTAATTAGCGCGGGGGTCAGAGACCTGGCCGGCAATACGATGACCGCACCCTATTATTGGTCGTTTGTCACAGGGGCTTACGATGCCACGCCGCCGACCATCTTATCCACCAGCCCGGCTCCTTACGCATCTGCCGTTGTCACCAGTTCCACCGTTTCCGCCACATTCAGCGAAGCAATGAATCCCACCACCGTCACGGGTGCTGAATTCACCGTGATGAACGGCACGACTCCGGTTGCTGGTACCGTAACTTACACTGGCATGACCGCCACATTTACTCCTGCGGCAGCCCTGGCTTACAGCACAACTTATATAGCCAAGATCACCACGGGCGTAAAAGACACAGCTGGTAACGCGATGAATTGGGACTATTCGTGGTCATTTACCACCGCTGCTCCAGATATCACCCCGCCCACCATCTCATCTACGAGTCCGGCAGATTTGGCGCCTGCCGTCGTTGCCAATTCCACCGTTTCCGCCACATTCAACGAAGCAATGGATCCAGCCACCGTCACAGGTGCTGAATTCACCGTGATGAACGGCACGACGCCAGTTGCTGGTACCGTAACTTACAGTGGCACGACCGCCACATTTACCCCGGCAACCCAGCTAAGTCCTCAGACCCTTTATACCGCCACGATCACCACGGGTGTCAAGGACCTGGCAGGCAATGCCATGGCTCTTCCGTACACATGGAGCTTTACCAGCGAGAAGCAGATAAACGTCCTTGGCTTCACAGTGGTCGATGCGGAATACAGCAAAACCCTGGACAAGATCGTCATGGTGTCGTCAGTGCCCAGCAATCAGCTGCACATCTACAACCCAGTGACCAACGTGGATACGGCAGTTGCTCTGAATCTCGCCCCGTCCAGTGTTTCTGTAAGTCCTGATGGTTTATTCGCTGCAGTGGGCCATAACGCATGGATTTCCTATGTGAATCTCTCCACGGGAACGCTAATTAAGACTGTGCCGGTTACTGCGGATGTTCTGGATATTGTTCTTGCAGGCAACGGATATGCATATGCGTTTCCTCGTATCGACCAATGGGTCCAGATTCACGCCGTGAACCTTTCTACGGGCGCTGAAACGCTTGGTACGGGAATGAGCATTTATGCGGGGACAAAAGGAAAGCTCCATCCTGGCGGGACCTCGATCTATGGGGCGGATAATGGCATTTCACCATCGGACATCGAGAAATATGACATCACCGCCGGAGGGTCCGCCTATTTGTACGACTCGCCCTACCATGGTGACTACGCGATGTGCGGCGATCTATGGATTTCCGAAGATGGTTTCAGGATATTCACCAAGTGTGGAAATGTCTTTAATGCAACCAGCTTGCAGGCAACAGATATGTACTATGCCGGCGCTTTGCAGAACCTCAGTTTGATTCGCTCACTAAGCCATTCGTCAACCACCGGGAAAGTGATAGCCATCCCGGACAACGGATATGGTGTTACCAGTGCTGACACCGAAGTGCGGGTGTTTACATATAACTTCCTGACGTTCGATCAAAGTTATGCATTGCCCCACTTTGTTGTGGGTGCCAATCAATATGCAGGTCATGGCAGGTTCGTTTTCTATAACAGTAACGGAAGCAAAGCCTTTGTGGTTCTTCAGGCTGATGCAACTTCGGGCATGCTTTACGACTATGGTGTAGTGACTTATTGACCAGTCACTGTCCATGTACCGGCAACTGATGACTTTCGGCGAGTGCTCCAGACTGCCGCCGCCATAACCAGATACTTGGTTGCCTTCTCCGGGCAACCAAGTTCAATGGATAGCGGTTCATCAGGACGATCCAACTCCGCCACATCTGGTTCCTGAATCAAACGACGAAGCCCGCACAATGCGGGCTTCGTCTTTTCGATGCATGGTGAAAAACTCTGCTCAGGAGCCTTTTGCTCGCCACCCCGGAGAATCGCCAGTTCTTATTCCAGCGCCCGCTGCCAGAGCATGCTGTAACCCAATTCCTTACTCTCGACACACAGCTTGGCCAATGCCGCCTGCGTCAGTGATTGGCAGCGATCGCTTCCCGCCCTGCTTTCGTCATGAAGGGCGCAAGCGTGGCGTAGGGAATTTCGATGCTGAAATCGCAGGCCTGCACCACATGGGCAAACCTCGAATGAAAGATCAAACCCTGTCCGCCCAGGCTGAGTTGGTATGAGTGATTGTCCCGGATGACGCTCAGGCAATCGTCGGTCTCGTCCTCCCCCCTCTCCTTGACCGCCGCCTCGGCAATGATCTTGTCCAGCTGGCGAGGGATGAAGCTGCCACTGTCGTATATGTCCCGCTTTGCCTTATCCTGTTCCAGCCATGTCAGCAGGTTCACCTCCTTCCCGGTAGTCAGGTCCCAAGTGGAGTAAGTGGATTCAAAGAACGGATGCGCTCCGCCACAGAACCCCCCGATGCTCCGCACAAATGAGATCCGGTGCTCATCCCAATGCGCCAGCTTCACAGTGGCGCCGTAGTCGGCCTCCCCTCCCTCGCCATATTGCTCATCCAATGCCGCGGCACAGCCATGATATTCCCGGATGCCGACGGTCAGTTCGTTCCTCAGCCGTTCGTTGAGCTCCGCGACGGCCCCGCTCTGGTCGAGCATCTCGAGCGTCTCGACCGCGCCATCCAGTGCGCTAATCGTCCGGTAAGGCTTGCCGTTCGCTGTCTGCGTTTTGCCAACGGTCACCTTGGCTGCTTGTATGCGCGCATACATCGCCGCATTCAATATGCCGTACTCAGGACTGCAGCTATCGGAGAATGAGCCCGGGTCGCCCATGGACAGGGTCTTGAAACGCTTCAGACGGATGGGCACGCTCTTCTTCCCCGCCACATCGGACCAGGTGCCCAGCAGCAGATCGCCATGGCGATCATTGAACTTCCAGATTCCCGTCGGGCTTTGGGAATCGCCTTCGCTCCAGACATTCGAACTCTCCCGGCGCGGTTCAAGAGCGATGCGCTGGGCGTGGCGTACATAGAAATAGCCCGACTCATTCGAGTATTGCGGCAGGTCGAAATGGAAAAAGCAGGCGACCACCTCCTGGTTGCCGATGGTCCCGGTCCACAAGCCGTTTTCCGGGCTTGCCAGCTGCGCTATACGCGCCTGGAACGCAGTCAAGAGGCAAGGTGTATTCTCGCAGCGCTGCACACTTCCCAGCCACTCGCGCTGCTGTTTCTTGATCGCTGCCGGGTCGGCGGTTTCCTTAAGTGCTTTGGCGTAGGCAGCCGCCATATTTTCGTCGCTCCTGGAAAGGGCGGAGTCGCCGCAGACCATCTTCTCCATCTTCGTCGCAGCGCGCGCGCAATCGAAGCTCGCGGAAAACGACAACGATGGATAGAGAGCAACCACAAACAAAACGATGAATTTCGGCACGACTACTCCTCGATTTTTATGATTAATGGGACCGTGGTCTATCCCGGATTGCTGCTAACGTAAAAAGAACGAAAAAAGGGGGACGGATTTATTTTTTTCAACCCACAAAGATGAATCTGTCCCCATTTTGGGTGCTCGATGCTGCCCCATTAGTTGCTGCTACTTATTTGTGGTTGCCGCATGAATCAGTTCGACCTCGCTTATGACCGAGCTCAACATCTCTGCAACCTCGCCATCAAAACGATCACTCTCTTGGTACTTATGGAGTATTGAGAGAACACGCTGCGAATCACTCACTGAGCAATTCCTCAATTTATAAAAAGCTCCATATACCGAGTTGAAATATGTACTGCCATCGAAAGGCTTTGCAGTTGTCATGTCAATCTTTCGAGTGGCGTCATCAATATCTTTCTTAGAGCAAGCCGGAAATTGTTTTTCGAATTTGTAGCTCTTCGTGTTGGTCGATAAGTTCAGTGCTTCGATCAACAAAGGCTTGGGTTCAAATCGACCGGGATATTGGGCATGGAAATGACGCAACATGAAGGTGTCGCCAACGACTCGAATTTGTTTTCCAGTTTCTGACATACAGTCCGCATATACGCGGGTCTTACCTTGCTTCTTATCTTTGATATGTATCAAGGCATCATCGCAGTTCTGCCATCGCTCCAACTTTGACTTATCGATCTTCGTGTATTCACCATGGCAGACAGATAAATCCATATCACTACTGGAATAGAGAATGGTATTGAGTCCGTTACACGTAACGCCAGACTCTGCAGCGATAGCGGTTGAAGCAAACACAACGAATGAGACCAACAGACCAACAGGCTTCGCTATTTGCATCTTACACTTCCCCGACGTATGACCCACTTAATGCGAAAGACAACGAACTTCTTTGGGCTCGCTTAAAAAAATATTTTGAGCCCTCTAATTCTTGAGCAGGATCGATGGAGTCTGACCCCATCGAGTTTCTTTATTCCCGCAGGCTAGTCAACGACATGGATCACTTTGCCCACTATGTGATCAGCCGGAACGAAGCCCCAGTAGCGGCTATCCCTGCTGTTATCTCGATTGTCACCCATGAAAAAGTAATGACCTGCAGGCACATCACACACCACACCATGCTTACTATATTTGCAGCTCTCCGCAAACCTGAATGAACTGACGAATTGGCTCAGAATGGAAGTATTGATACCGGCATCTTCATTTCTCACTACGGAATAGCGACTCCCATCAATAGTTTCTTCCAGTTTAAGCACGCTCTCATGTCTTGCCCCATCGAAGAACTTTTCAAGCTCAACCTGAGGCACCAGTTTTCCATTGATGCTCAATTTCTTGTCCAGATACGCAACCCTGTCCCCAGGCAAAGCTATCAGACGTTTGATGTACTGGATGGACCGGGCCTCTGGATAGTCAAAAACCAACACCTCCCCTCGACGCAACTCCGCCGCAATCGGCCTCGAAAATGGAAGAAAACCATAAGTACCGTAATGTCCATATCCCCATTTCTTCACGATCACGTATGAGCCAGGTTTGATAGATGGAATCATTGCCCCAGAAGGGATGCGGAATGGTTCAAACAAGAACGAACGTACCCCAAACGCCACGACAGCATACGCAATGAAGAAAAACAGCAACCCGTACCAGCGGCTATAACGAGGACGCGGCTTATCGGCAGGATATGCCCGAGCCAAAAAATATGCGTGGGCCATTCCCACGATATTGAGGCCATACATCAATACCAGTGAAGCAATCGGGTGACTGTGCACCATCGTGAAAGCCAGCGATACTGCGCCGATAACGGCAACCAGATAGACACCGGCCCAAACTGCCTGTGCAACATACAGCATCGCAAAGACAGGAGAGAACAAACCAAGCACTACCGCCAGCCACTTCTTTGGCACGCCACCCATCGCTCCCCCTCTATTCGTCCTTCATTACAGATCCGTCTGGCACTTCGAACGGTCTCAAAATCATCCACCAATCAATGGTGATTGACCCGATTGATTTCCTGCTTAGTCCTGGAAACTATCGCGATGCTGCCCCCTTTTATTGCGGTCTATGGCGATGCTGCTCCCATTAGCCAGTCTTTGATTGCAGCGCCACCCTATTGCGATACGAACACCAGTCCCCGCGCCTTGTTGCTGGTGGTATCCAGCGTGTCTATCGCATTGCGCAACGTATGGATAGTGACCCACTCCGGAGCGTACATATACTTCGACACATCGAGAATCAACGCACGATCCGATTGCGCATCATAGGCCGCCAACACCGACCAGTGTCCCCCGCCTTCCTGCCCCAACGACTCGCGCAAAAAGTTCACCAGCACAAACTGCCCGTCATCGCCCATCGCCTTCTGCACCAGCGCACGCAGTGCAGGCTCATCCACGCTATCGCCCGCAACAGTCGTCGCCTTGACGCCATGCCGCATCAGCGTCTTCACCATCTCATCGCGGGTCATGCCCTGATTGCGCACCGTCTGCGGACTGATGACCTTCACCACCTCCGGCGTAAAGAAATTGCTTTGCGTGAAATAGGCATGCGGCGCATAGATGGGGTCGACCGGCTTCTTGATCGGCATCGCATTCAACACCGTCACCGCGCTTGCCACACCGCAATAGGTCTGGTTCACCTGCTCCGTGAACCAGGGAATGAGCTGCCAGTAATCTTCATCGGGCGCTATCCTGGCACGCAACGCCTTGCCCGCATCCGAGTTCCAGTAGATCACCTCGGGCTCTGCCGCAGCGACCGTGAGCGGGAGCGCAGCAAGCAGTATGAGAAAGAGGAAGGAGATTGAAATTTTCATTCTGGTTCTTTAACAAATTATTGCGATGCTGACCCCTTTGATTATGAATTTCGGCACGACTGCTCCTCGATTTCTATGATTAATGGGA
>JBQGEN010000220.1:0-7105 GCA_052039615.1 Sideroxyarcus sp.
CAGGGCGTGCTGGCGCTGGAGAACAGCTTCAACCGCGTCGGCCTCGACCACGTCATTCTGGTGAAGGTCGCCTCCGCTGCGGTGGTAACGCGCCTGCTCGGCGGCAGCGAAGCGCAGGTGATCGACGCGCTATCGCAGGCCTTCGTCGACGGCCAGGCGTTGCGCACCTACCGCCATGCGCCCAACGCCGGTTCGCGCAAATCCTGGGCGGCGGGCGATGCCACCTCGCGCGCAGTGCGTCTGGCCATGATGACGATGGCGGGCGAGATGGGCATCCCCGGCGTGTTGACCGCGCCGCAGTGGGGCTTCTACGACGTGCTGTTCAGCAAGACCAACAAGGACCAGAAGCTGAAGCCGGAGGAGGCGCGCAGCTTCTCGCTGCCGCAGCCCTACGCCAGCTACGTGATGGAGAACATCCTGTTCAAGATCTCCTTCCCCGCCGAGTTCCATTCGCAGACCGCATGCGAATGCGCGATGAAGCTGCATCCGCTGGTGAAGGACCGACTGCACGACATCGCAAGGATCGTCATCACCACACACGAGTCGGCCATCCGCATCATTTCCAAGGTCGGCCCGCTGGCCAACCCGGCCGACCGCGACCACTGCATCCAGTACATGGTGGCGGTGCCGCTGGCATTCGGCGATCTGGTGGCGGAGAACTATGAGGACAGCTTCCACGCTGCCCATCCCGTCATCGACGAATTGCGCGACAAGATGGAAGTGGTCGAGGACCCGCGCTACAGCCGCGAATACCTGGAAGCGGACAAGCGCTCGATCGCCAACGCCATCCAGGTGTTCTTCAAGGATGGCAGCAGCACCAGCAAGGTCGCGGTGGAATACCCCATCGGCCACCGCCGCCGCCGCGCCGAGGGCATCCCGGTGCTGGAACAGAAGTTCCTGAACAACCTGCGTACGCGCTTCCCGGAAGCGCGCTGCCAGCAGATCATGGCGCTGTGCCTGGACCAGAACAAGCTGGAGGCAACGGCGGTGAACGAGTTGGTGGAGATGTTCGTGATCAACTGAAGCCGGGAAATCTGGCGCCGTTCGTGGTGAGCGTGTCGAACCATGGACGGCCCTTCGACAGGCTCAGGGCAAGCAGGCTTCTGAACCGGTCGAATGAATCAAAACAAGGGAGAGTCGAAATGAGTTACCAGCAAGAGTACGACCGTTCGATGCAGGATCCGGAGGGCTTCTGGCGCGATCAGGCGCAGCTGCTCCCGTGGTTCAGATTCCCGCAACATATCCTGAGGCAGGATGCCGACGGCGTCGGCCACTGGTTCGCCGACGGCGAGATGAACACGGCCTACATGGCGCTGGACCATCATGTGCGGAACGGCCGCGGCGAGCAGACCGCGCTCATCTACGACTCTCCCGTCACCGATACCAAGGCGAAGTACACCTACGCCGAATTGACCGATGCGGTGGCGCGCACTGCGGGCATGCTGGCCGACCTCGGCGTGGCGAAAGGCGACCGCGTCATCATCTACATGCCGATGATTCCGGAAGCGGTCATCAGCATGCTGGCTGTAGCGCGGCTGGGGGCGATCCACTCGGTGGTGTTCGGCGGCTTCGCACCGCCGGAGCTGGCGCTGCGCATCGACGATGCCACGCCCAAGGTCATCCTCACCGCTTCCTGCGGCATCGAGGTGAAGCGCGTGGTCGAATACAAGCCGCTGGTGGACAAGGCCATCGAACTCGCCCGGCACAAGCCGGAATGTTGCGTGGTGTTCCAGCGTCCGCAGGCGACCGCGACGCTGGCCGCCGGGCGCGACCACGACTGGAACTCATTGCTGGCGAAAGCCAAGCCGGTCGGCTGCACGCACGTCAAGGGCAGCGATCCGCTGTACATCCTCTATACCTCCGGCACCACCGGCAAGCCCAAAGGCGTGGTGCGCGAGAACGGCGGCCACGCCGTGGCGCTCAACTACAGCATGAAGGCGATCTACAACGTCGAGCCCGGTGACGTGTACTGGGCGGCGTCCGACGTGGGCTGGGTGGTCGGCCACTCCTATATCGTGTACGGCCCGCTGCTGCACGGCTGCACCACCGTGGTGTATGAGGGCAAGCCCATCATGACGCCGGATGCAGGCGCGCTGTGGCGCGTCATCTCCGAGCACGGCGTGAAGTCGTTCTTCACCGCCCCCACCGCATTCCGCGCCGTGAAGAAGGAAGACCCGGATGCCTTGCTGATGAAGCCTTACGACTTGAGCAATCTGCAGGTCATCTTCTCGGCGGGCGAGCGGCTCGACCCGCCTACGCAGCAATGGCTGGGCGAGAAGAGCGGCAAGACGGTGGTAGACCACTGGTGGCAGACGGAGACCGGCTGGGGCATCACCGCCAACCTGTGGGGCGTGGAGCCGAAGCCGGTGAAGATGGGGTCATCCACCCTGCCCACACCCGGCTTCGACGTACGCATCCTGGACGAAAGCGGCAAGCGACTGCCCCCCAACGAACAGGGCTACATCGCCATCAAGCTGCCGCTGCCACCCTCCTGCATGAATCGCGTGTGGGGCGACGACGACAAGTTCCGCGACAGTTATCTGCGGTTCCTGCCCGGCTACTACACCACCGGCGACGGCGGCTATATCGACGAGGACGGCTACGTATTCGTGATGGGCCGCGTGGACGATGTGATCAACGTGGCGGGACACCGGCTCTCCACCGGAGAGATCGAGGAAGTGGTGGCCGCGCATCCGGCGGTGGCCGAGTGCGCGGTCATCGCGCGCGACGACGAGCTCAAGGGCCAGGTGCCGATGGGGCTGGTGGTGCTGAAATCCGGCGCAGCCATCGGGGATGAAACGCTACAGAAGGAAATGGTCGCCCGCATCCGCGACAACATCGGCGGAATCGCCTGCTACAAGGACACCGTCATCCTCAAGCGCCTGCCCAAGACCCGTTCCGGCAAAACCTTGCGCAAGACGCTGAACCGCATCGTCAACGGCCACGAATACACCGTGCCGTCCACCATCGACGATCCCGGCGTCATCCCCGAGATCATCGAGACGCTGCGCGGCAAGGGGCTCGCCAAAATAGGCTCTTAGCCAGCCGGATCACCAGGCTCAACAGGCTTCGACAGGCTCAGCCCGAACGGGCTTCATACCTCACGCGCCGAATCAATAAGCCAGCTTGTCGCCCACTTTAGCCACGGCGTACCAGGCGTTGAGCTCTGCAGCACTGCGACCTTTGCCCCAAACCGCGATATCTGCGTCGGCGATGGGCGCATAGGGGCCGTGCTTCACCTCGAAGATCACGGCGTCCGCATCGCGCGACAGCACGGCATGCCAACCGCCCGCGGGTATCTCGACCACGCTGGTGTCCACGCCGAGTTCCGCGCGCTCGGTGACTTTGCCCGCATCGTCGAACACCAGCACGGTGAAGCGCCCGCGCAAGGCGGTGAGCACTTCCCAGGTATGCGGGTGGCGGTGCGGCAGGATCAGCGTGTCCGGCTCCATGGCGATGGCGAGGCGCTGGATGGGGTCGCTCAGTTCGGTATGTAGATTGGAATTGGCGCGCAGCCGCGGCGACTGGCGAGCTTGCTGGCTGAGGGTGGTCAGATTGTCTGCGGTCAGCTTCTTCAAAGTGTCTCTCCTGTAGGCCGCGCATTCTACAGAAACTCGGCGGGTTTGCTCTTCCCGGCTTCTGCTGGCGGGGCACAACGGATAGAATCACGCCCCATGCCTTCCCGTCCCCCACTGCTTCGTCTCGCCTGCTTCGCCGCCATGCTCTGCACCTGCCTGCCGCTCGCGCAAGCCGCGGAACCGCTCGGCGCGGAGCCCCCCCCCGAAGGCGTGAGCAAAGCCGAGTGGGTGTTCGAGGCCGATCCCTATTACACCAACGTCGGCTACAACGTGCCGCTCACCGACAAGGCCATTCCCGTCATCGCATCGGACAGCGAGGCCGTGATCTACCGCGAACTGGTCGAAGGCTCGCTCATTCCGCGCTATATGGTGCTGGAAGCCAGCGTGTATCCGCTGGCTTCGCTGGGCTCTTTCATCAAGGCGCGCTCGCCCAGGCTCTATCGCCAGGGCGAGATCGGGCGCAGCGGCATCAACCTGTTCGAGTCCGCCACCGCAGGCTTTCAGGAGCCTTGGGCGGTCTCCGCGTTCTTCGGCAACGTGGCCAAGCTCAAACGCCCGAAGGAAAAGCGTCCCGGCAACAACTACGGCTACACCGGCTATCTGCTCAGCGCCGGCAACAAGCATATCAAGGACAACACGCTGGTCGCGGACGACTGGTATGAAGCCGAGTGGAAGATCAAGGGCCAGATCGACTATCCGGACGAGAGGCTCTCATGGAGTTTCCGCGTCGGCGGACGTTTCAACACCAACAAGGATGTCAACGACGTCACCTACATCAGCCTGCACCGCAGCAACCTCGATCTGCGCTACTCCTTCCTCGAGTGGCTGGAGAACGCCAATTACGACCTGCGCGCCCACTTCCTGCAGAACGGCGGTGAGATGGTGCGGCTGGAACTGATCGCCGGCAAGAAAATGCCGATGCCGCAATGGGGCTTCACCCCGACGCTGGACATCGGCTTCGTCTGGAGCAGCCCGAACGAATATTCCGGCGCACTAAGAGACCAGCGCGGCAACACGACGACACTGGTGTTCCGGCCCTCGATCGAGTTCTGAGCGGTGCGTTGCAGGCATATCGACCGCGCTCTGCACTCGGCGTCTCCTCACGGCATACGGCCCGCCGCAATTTGCAGAAAAGCTCCCACAGGCAGCCCCGTTCAGGGATAAACTGAGCGCGGACCGACATTCAGGGACATCGGTCCGCGATAGAGCTTCATGCGTTTCGGCGCGCCCGGAGACAAGGAAATCGTTTCACCGCCAGCGGCGCTGCCGCTGCAACTATCAACGCAGGATGCATGCCAGATAGAGGGAGTGAAGAAATGAAATTCCGCACCATGTTTCGTACCGTTCGGCCATTCATCTCGGCCCTTGCCGTCATCATCACCGCAGCACTACTTGTCTTTGTGATCTACTTCACCGAGCTGGGCCTGCTGTGGATCGCATTTCTGGGAGGGATACTTGTGGCGGCGATACTCGCGGAAGCCACCCGGGTGTCGCGGGTGGAATGGCTGGCCACGCTGCGCACGGCAAGATTGTCCAATATAAAAGAAAAGCTCGAACGCGAGACACAGCTGCGCAGGATCGCCGAGGAAGCAGTCGCCGCCGGCAAATCGAGACTGCATCTGATCGACGATGTGCTGCCGACCATGGTCGCGTTCTTCGATGTCGAGGGGCTCTGCCAGTATCACAACCGCGCCTTCGCAGACTGGCTGCATCTCCGACCGGAACAGACCCGCGGCCAGCATATCCGCAAGGTGCTGGGCACCAATGTCTATCAGGAAACGGCCGCCTCGATCCGCCAAGCGCTGGACGGGCATCAGGTGCAATATGCGCGGACGCAGCAGATGCCGGACGGCGCGGTCTACCGCCTGAATGTGGAAAACGTCCCCCAATTCGGCGAGGATGGCAGGGTGTCCGGCTTCTACATGCTGATGAATGACGTCACCTCGCCCGGCGACCTGCACAAACCCGTCCAAACGGAGTCCGGCGCCGCGCCTCATGCCGGAAACGTCGCCCACGCACCAGGCACTATCCATGATGCCAAGTCCAGCCAGGACTCGTTCGTCGATTCGTTCTCCGAGCAAGTCATGGGTCAAAAGGACGCGGAACACATCAGGGCCGCCATCGAGAAGGGTGATTTCAGTCTGTTCTGCCAGCTGATCTCCCCCATCATGGACGGCTCCGCTGAAGCCGAGCACTACGAGATCCTGGTGCGGTTGACCGAGGAAGAGGAAAGCATGATCCCGCCGGGCGCGTTCTTTCCACTGGCCGAGAAACACGGCCTCATGCCGCACCTGGACCGCTGGGTCGTGCAGCATGTGGCGGAATGGGCATCCCGGCAGAATTCGCCGGATGACAAACGAAGCAACTCGGTCTTCTTCATCAACGTGTCGGGCGCAACCATGGGCGACCCCGGCTTTCCGGAATTCCTGAAATTGACGCTGATGGAACATGACGTGCCCGGTGCCAGACTGTGTTTCGAGATACCGAACTCGGAACTCGCCAGAAGTCCCGAACTCGTTGCGGAATTTGCGCGTCAGGTGCGTGAGCGCGGTTGCCTGGTCGCGCTCAGCGGCTTCGGCCGCGACCGCATCTCGTTCGACCTGATCCGCGGCTTCCGCATCGAATTCCTGAAGATCGACGGCGGCATCATCTTCAACATCCTGCGCGATCCCGTGGAACTCGCCAAGATAACGGCCATCAACCGGGTGGCGAAAAAGATCGGCGTAAAAACGATCGCGGAACTGGTGGAGGACGAAGAGACCATCGCCAAGCTGAAAACGGTCGGCATCGATTTCGCACAGGGTTTCGGCATCTCGCGCCCGCAGCCGCTGGCAACATAGAGGTCAGGACACCCCACCGGCATCGCCACTGTGGGGGAGTGATTGATTTGGGACTGGGATGACGTGGGATAAAACGGGAAGAAACCCAATAACAACAGCGATCACAGAACAAATCGGGCAAAAAACCAAAAAGCGCAAATCTGCGCAAAAAAACACGCCGAATCGTTAAATTTGCGCAGCATTTGGAACATATCGAACGCGGCGCGCGCGATACATCACATTCTGCGGCCGGACCAGACAACGCGGCCAACCAGGAGAATCGAGGCGGCCTGATCAGGAGTAAGCAATTCCGGGTCGTACTTCGCGTTGTCGCTCTTCACCATCACGCTTCCGTCCATCTTCAGCTGCATCCGCTTTACCCGCAGTTCACCATTCGTGGCGAAGGCATAGATCGAGTCTTGTTTAACGCCTTCCACGCCACGGTCAATCAACAGCAGATCGCCTGCGCGCAGCGTCGGCTCCATCGAATCACCGACGGCGCTGATCAATATCAGGTTGTTCGGGTTCGCCCCCAGCTCAGTACGCACCCAGGACTCGCGGAACGCCAGGTGATCGACGATCTGCTCACTGTGGATCATCGAACCATTACCCATGCTTCCGGCCACGTCGTAGCGCGGTACCAGCAGGAAGCCGTAAGGGGCGTGCTGTTCAGAAACTCTATGCCTAAACGGCTCATCAGACTTGAAA
>JBQGEN010000221.1:0-17270 GCA_052039615.1 Sideroxyarcus sp.
GCCTATCTGCTGCTGCGCGACGAGGACCCGCGGCACATCGCGGCCCTGATGCAGCCGGATGCGATGACCATCCCGGAACGAGTGGACGAGACCGACGGCGTGCGCGCCGCGCAGAGCGGCCCGGTGTTCTCGCTGGATGCGGCGGGCCATCTGCACATGCGCTACACCGCGCGCACCCGCAGCATCGAATGGAAGCAGGATGCGGCGACGGCGGCCGCGGTCGCCGCACTGGAGCGACTGCTGGCCTCGGATACCCCGCTTGTGTTCCAGGCACGCCTTGAACCCGGCATGGGCCTGCTATGCAACAACGTGCTGCATGACCGTGGCGCCTTTACCGACGATGCGAGGCACCCGCGCCTGCTCTATCGCGCCCGCTATCTCGACCGCATCGACAAATAGGCGCTTTACAGTGCATGGGGCGCTGGCTTACATTGCGCGCCCATGAAAAGACTGCTGCTTCTCTCCATCTCGCTGTTGCTGGCCGCCTGCGGCACCTCGTCCGCCCGCCAATATGTCGCCACTGACGACCAGGTGAACGAGCTGGTGATGTACACAATGAGCCTGGCGGACACTCCCTATCGCTACGGCGGCAACAGCGTCGAGCGCGGTTTCGACTGCAGCGGCTTCGTCGGCCATGTCTATCGCCACTCGCTGGGCATCGTTCTGCCGCGCACCAGCCGCGAGATCAGCCGGGTCGGCCTGCCGGTCAGCCGGGACGAGTTACGCCCCGGCGACCTGGTGTTCTTCAACACGCAGCGTTCAGCTTTCTCGCACGTCGGGATATACATCGGTGAAGGAAAATTCGTGCATTCGCCCAGGACCGGCGAAAGCGTGCGCGCGGAGCAGATGCAATTGCGCTACTGGCAGGCGCGTTTCGACGGCGCGCGGCGTCTTATCCGCTAGCCTTGGCGCGCGCGGCGGATCGCCTCGCCCAACTGGTACACCGACATCGCATAGTAGTTGCTGTTGTTGTAGCGCATGATGACGTTGAAGTTGTTGAACACCAGCCAGTACTCCTTGCCGGATTCCACCGTAAAGTCCAGCAACGAGCCGGGCGGCAGATCGCCAAAGCCGTTCTTCAGCGGCTTCACGCCGGCATCGCGCCAGGCTGCATAGGGCCGCGCATCGCCGACAATAGCTCCCAGACGCTGCTCGTCCTGCACCTTGCTTTGCAGCGCCACCGGCTCGCCACTCTGCCAGCCATACTGCTTGAGATAGTTGGCCACGCTGCCGATGGCATCTTCCGGCTCGAGCAGCAGATCGATCCTGCCGTTGCCGTTGAAATCCACCGCATGGCGGCGATAGCTGCTGGGCATGAATTGCGGGATGCCCAGCGCGCCGGCATAGGACCCCTGAACCGCGAGCAGATCGAATTCCTGCTCGCGCGCCAGCAACAGATATTGCACCAGTTCGTCGCGGAAGAAATCGGCGCGGCGCGGATAATCGAAAGCCAGCGTGGTTAGCGCGTCCAGCACCCGATAACGGCCCGCATTTCGGCCATACAAGGTCTCCACCCCGATGACGCCGAGAATGATCTCCTGCGGCACGCCGTATTCGCGCTCGGCGCGTTTCAGCGCAGCCGCGTGCTTTTGCCAGAAACGCACTCCACTCTGGATACGCTGCGGGTTGATGAAGTTCGGACGATATTCCACCCAAGGCTTGAGGGTCGCCGGCCTGGAGATGGATTCGATGACGTCGGCGCGGTATTCGGCGACGCTGAATGCCCGCTGCAATTCTTCGCGCTTGAACTGATGCGTAGCCACCATCTCGTCAATGAAGGCCGGTATGCCGGGCAGATCGGCGGCATGCGCGGTGCACTGGATGAACCACAGGAGAATGAGCAATCGTTTCATCATGGCGTCTTGATCTAACCGGTCGGCGCATTTTACTCGACAGTGCGCCGCGTCACTGTTAAATTTCGGGACATCTCCAACCTGCAGAAGCACCTTCACCGACATGGAAAAACCCACTGTGCATCACCCCCTCATCATTCTTGGTTCGGGCCCCGCAGGTTACACTGCCGCAGTGTATGCCGCGCGCGCCAACCTCAAGCCCGCACTTATCACCGGCCTGGCGCAGGGCGGACAGCTGATGACCACCACCGAAGTGGACAACTGGCCTGCCGATCCCAACGGCGTACAGGGTCCGGAGCTGATGCAGCGCTTCCAGCAGCATGCCGAGCGCTTCAACACGGAAATGATCTTCGATCACATTCATACCGCCAAACTGCAGCAGAAGCCGTTTACGCTCATTGGCGATGGCGGCACCTATACGTGCGATGCGCTCATCATCTGCACCGGCGCCTCGGCACAATATCTGGGCCTGCCGTCGGAACAGGCGTACATGGGCAAAGGCGTTTCCGGCTGCGCCACCTGTGACGGCTTTTTCTACCGCAACCAGGACGTCGCCGTCATCGGCGGCGGCAACACCGCCGTCGAAGAAGCGATCTATCTCGCCAACATCGCCCGCCATGTCACACTGGTGCACCGCCGCGACACCTTCCGCGCCGAAAAGATCATGATCGACCACCTGATGGAGAAGGTGAAAGAAGGCAAGATCACACTGCAACTGAACCAGGTGCTGGACGAAGTGCTGGGCGACGACAGTGGCGTCACTGGCATGCGCCTGAAACAAGTCGAGGGCGGCGCAACGCAGGAGATCAAGGTCATGGGCGTGTTCATCGCCATCGGCCACAAACCCAACACCGACATCTTCACCGGCCAGCTGGAGATGGACAACGGCTACATCGTCACCAAGGGCGGACGCCACGGCGACGCGTCCGCGACCAGCATTCCCGGCGTATTCGCCGCGGGCGACGTGCAGGATTATATCTATCGTCAAGCCTGCACCAGCGCCGCGACCGGCTGCATGGCCGCGCTGGATGCGGACAAGTATCTCGCCGGATAAAGGCTGCGCGTGAAGGAAAAGCCGGAGCAGGACACAGACTTGTTCCGGCAAGCCCTGGAAGGCGTGACCCCGCTCCCGCCTCCCGACCGCATCACCCCCAAACCAAAACCGCGCAAGTTCGCTGCCTCGGCAGCGCCCTCCCCCGTCATCGCCGACACCCTCTCTGACCACGGTGCGGGCGATGTCGCGCTCACCGAGTTCCTGCGCAACGGACTCAATCGCATGACCCTGCGCGACCTGCGCCGCAGCCGCTGGCCGATACAGGATGAACTCGACTTGCACGGCCTGACCAACGACGAAGCGCGCAAACTGCTGGCGAATTTTCTGCACCACGCCGTGCAACGCGGACTGCGCTGCGTCAACGTGATCCACGGCAAAGGCTGGCGCAGCGAAGGGCGCGACGGGATACTGAAGGTCAACACCCGCCACTGGCTGACGCAACATCCGAATGTGCTGGCGTTCTGCGAAGCGCCGCCGAATGCGGGCGGCGGCGGCGCCGTGCGGGTGTTGCTGAAGGCAGCGAGTTAGCGCAAGAGGGTGCCGCGAATCGGCACTTCAACGATGTTCAAGCATGCGGCGTATCTCCGGCACGCACGAGCCGCACCCGGTTCCCGCTTTCAGACATTTGCCCACTGCTTCGACACTGTCCAGACCTTGTGCATGAATGGCGTGCTGGATCGTTTTCTCTCCCACGCTGTGACAAGCACACACGATACGACCGGTGTCGGAGACCGTGCCCAGCGAAGGCCGCGCGGACAATAATCCGGCCAGATCGGCGGATGTCAGAGCGGGCTGGCTGAACAGGCTGGCCAGCCACTCGCGATCCGGCAGGCGCGGATCCGCCGCGATGAAGAACACCGCCTGCAGGCGACCATCCTGCAAACAGGCCGCGCGGTAACGACCCATCGCTGCATCGCGGTATTCGATCCATTCCCCTTGATCGGGCAGACGCGCTTTCACCCAGGCACGCCAATCCTCCGGCAACTGTTCGCCGGCCAGCTCGTGCCGCCAGTACCCCGCGCCCTGCGAGCAGGCGCAGTAGCCGGCATCTTCGAAATCCAGTCTTGTGCGGCTCAGCACGAACCCCTGCCAAGCAGCCCGGTAAGGCTCGATCCGCACCGGCGTGTGCTTGGACTCCGGTTGTCCGGAAACGGGATCGGTGATCGGCGCGACCAGCGCGTCCACGCGCGCCGACCTGGCAAAGGCGTCGCTCCAGTGCATCGGCACGAACACCGAACCGGGACGCATATCTTCGCTGAACTGTATGCGCGCCAGCATGCTGCCTTGGCGGCTGCTCAGGCGCGCCAAACCGCCGTCCTGCAATCGATGCGTCTGCGCATCGGTAGCGTGCACCTGCACGAACGGTTCGAACTGATGTGCATTCAGCCGCGGCACCTTGCCGGTGCGCGTCATGGTGTGCCACTGGTCGCGGATGCGGCCGGTGTTCAGCACCAGCGGATACTCGGCATCGGCCGCGACGGCAGGCAGGTGCGGTGCGGCCGCGACCATGTGCGCCTTGCCGTTACGCGTGAAAAATCTTCCGTCACCGAACAGACGCTTCGTTCCTTCCGGCGACTGCTCAGCGACTGGCCACTGCAGCGGCTGCAGCTCATCGTAGCGCGCATCGTCCAGCTCGCTCAGCGCGCCGATGTCGAAGGCGCGCTGACCCGCATTCTCGAAGCCGGACAGGCGCGCATGTTCGCGGAATATCTGCGCCGGTTTCGTGTACGCGAACGCTGCGCCAAAGCCCATGCGCTGCGCCACTTGGGTGATGATCCACCAGTCCGGCCTCGCCTCCCCCGCCGTCGACAGAAAAGAACGCTGGCGCGAGATGCTCCGCTCGGAATTGGTCACCGCCCCGTCCTTCTCGCCCCAGCCCTGTGCCGGCAACAGGATGTCGGCGCAGGCCGTGGTGTCGGTGTGCTGCACGCAATCGGAGACCACTACCAGCTCGCAAGCCTGCAAGGCGGCGCGCACGCGATCCGCATCCGGCATGCTCACCACCGGATTGGTTCCCATGATCCACACCGCCTTGATCTTGCCCTCGGCGATAGCCTGAAACATGTCCACTGCCTTCAAGCCGGGTGCGCGCGCGATAGTCGGTGCATCCCAGAATCTCGCCACCAGATCGACACCCGCCGCATCGGCAAAATCCAGATGCGCCGCCAGCTGATTGGCCAGCCCGCCCACCTCGCGCCCGCCCATCGCGTTCGGCTGGCCGGTCACCGAGAACGGCCCCATGCCGGGCCGGCCGATGCGCCCCGTCGCCAGATGCACGTTGATGATCGCGTTGGCCTTGTCCACGCCGCTGGAAGACTGGTTGATGCCCTGCGAGAAGACGGTCACGCAACGTTCGGTCTGCGCGAACAGGCGGAAGAATTCGCCAACGTCCGTTTCGGCGACGCCGCAGGCCAGCGCCACTGCGGGAATGGCACCGGCTGCACGCGCCGCCTCGAACGCCGCAGCAAAACCTTCTACATGTTCCTCGACGTAAGCCAGATCGAGTGCATCCTCGCGCCGCAGGTGATGCAACAATCCATTGAACAGATACGCATCGGTTCCGGGCGCGATGGACAGATGCAGGTCGGCGCTGTCGCAGGTCGCGGTACGGCGCGGGTCGACCACCACCACCCGCATATCCGGGCGTGCTTTCTTCGCCGCGGCCAGACGCTGGTACAGAACCGGATGCGCCCACGCCAGATTGGAGCCGACGATGACGACCAGGTCCGCGAGCTCGACATCCTCGTAGCAGACCGGCACTGCATCGGCGCCGAAGGCGCGCTTGTGCGCCGCCACCGCCGTGGACATGCACAGGCGCGAGTTGGTGTCGATGTTCGCACTGCCGATGAAACCCTTCATCAGTTTGTTGGCGACGTAGTAATCCTCGGTCAGCAGTTGCCCCGAGACATAGAACGCCACCGCATCCGGCCCGCGCTGGCGGATGACTTTTCCGAAACCTTCCGCCACGCGATCCAGCGCCGCAGCCCAGGAGACTTGCTCGCCATCCACGACGGGATGCAGCAAGCGTCCCTCGCTGCCCAGCGTCTCGGCCAGCGCGGCGCCCTTGGAGCACAAGCGCCCGAGATTGGCCGGATGCTGCGGATCGCCGGATATTTTCACTTCGCCGCTCTGTGCAACCGTGGCCAGCACGCCGCAGCCTACGCCGCAGTACGGGCAGGTGGTGCGGACCGTTTCCAGCACATTCAAGCCTTGCATACCCCGGCCTCTGCTTCCAGAAACAACACGCCATGGGCGATCCGCACTTCATGCCGGTGCGCGCAGCCGGTATCGGGCGCGATAGCGGAACCCGATTCCAGATCGATCACCCAGCTATGCAGCGGGCAGGTGACTCGCTTGCCATGCACGATGCCCTGCGCCAGCGGCCCGCCCTTGTGCGGACAACGGTTGTTGAGCGCGAACACCTGGTCGTCGACGCTGCGGAACAGTGCGATCTCGCCTGCTGCAGTCTTGACCACCCGCGAGCCTTGACGTGGTATGTCTTCCAGTTTTCCGACTTGTATCCAGTTCATGGTTTTTCCTTATCAGATGGTGGCCAGTGCGATGTACTCGTGCGCATCCTTGCCCTGCGCGCGTTCACGCCACGGATCGTCTTGCGAGTATTGCTGCGACTTGAGGAAGCGCGCGTACAGCTCGGCGCGACCCGCCGCGTCATCGACGATGTGGCGCTTGATGTAAGGCAGGCCGACGCGTTCCAGCCACGGCGCGGTGCGGTCCAGGTAATGGGCGTCCTCGCGGTACAGCTGCATGAAGGCGCCGCAATATTCCAGCACCTCGGCTTCGCTCGCGACCTTGCACAGGAAATCGGTGACGCGCACCTTGACACCGCCGTTGCCGCCGACATAAATCTCGTAGCCCGAGTCCACGCACACCACGCCGAAGTCCTTGATGGTCGCCTCGGCGCAATTGCGCGGACAACCGGACACGGCGATCTTGAACTTGTGCGGCGTCCACGAACCCCAGGTCATCTGTTCGACCTTGATGCCCAGACCGGTGGAGTCCTGTGTGCCGAAGCGACACCACTCCGAGCCGACGCAGGTCTTCACCGTGCGTAGCGATTTGCCGTAGGCGTGGCCCGACACGAATCCGGCCGCGACCAGCTCGGCCCACATCTTCGGCAGGTTCTCCTTGGTGATGCCGTACAGGCCGATGCGCTGTCCGCCGGTGATGTGCACGGTGGGCACTTCATGGCGTTCGGCGATCTCGGCGATGGCACGCAATTCCGCGGGCGAAGTGACGCCGCCCCAGATGCGCGGGATCACCGAGTAGGTGCCGTCCTTCTGGATGTTGGCATGCACGCGCTCGTTGATGAAACGCGAGCGGCTGTCGTCCGCGTACTCACCCGGCCAGGCCGCCAGCAGATAGTAGTTGAGCGCCGGGCGACAGACATGGCAGCCGTCCGCCGTCTTCCACTCCAGTGCCTGCATCACCTCGGGGATGGTCTTCAGGCTGCGCTCGCGTATCGTCTTGTACATATCCTGATGCGCGTATTCGGTGCAGCCGCAGATCGGCTTCTTGCTCGGTTTGGCGGAGTAATCGCCGCCCAGCGTGTTCGCCAGGATCGCCTCCACCAGCCCGGTGCACGAACCGCACGAAGCGGAAGCCTTAGTGTGGGCGCGCACCTCGTCCAGCGTGAACAGTTTCTTGTCGATGATATTGTTGACGATGGTGCCCTTGCACACGCCGTTGCAGCCGCAGATCTCGGCCGTGTCCGGCATGCTCATCACGCCCGCCTTGGCGCCGTGCCCGGAATCGCCGAGGTGCGTCTGGCCGAACAGCAGATGCTCGCGCATCTCCGACACATCGGTGCCGTCGCGCATCATCTGGAAATACCAGGGGCCGTCCACGGTGTCGCCGTACATCACCGCGCCGCGCAGCTTGTTGTCGCGCAGCACCAGCTTCTTGTACACGCCGCGCGCCGCATCCTGCAACAGCAGCTCTTCGTCTTCCGCAGCGGGATTGAAATCGCCGGCCGAGAACAGGTCGATGCCGGTCACCTTGAGCTTGGTCGAAACGGACGAGCCTTCGTAGCGCATCCGGCCGTATTGGGCGAGATGGTTCGCTGCCACCTTGGCCTGCTCGAACAGCGGCGCGACCAGGCCGTAAGTCTGGCCTCGATGCTGCACGCATTCGCCTACCGAGTAGATCTTCGGGTCGTAGGTCTGCATGGTATCGCTGACGACGATGCCGCGATCGCAATGGATGCCGGCAGACTTGGCCAGTGCGATATTGGGGCGGATGCCAGCCGACATCACGACCAGGTCGGCAGCGATCTCCTCGCCATCCTTGAAACGCAAACCGGTGACCGCGCTCTCGCCAAGGATGGCGTCGGTCTGGCGCGACAGGTAGAACTTCAAGCCGCGCTTCTCCAGCGCCTCCTTCAACAGCCCACCGCCGACCTTGTCCAGCTGGCGCTCCATCGGCCACTCGCACAGGTGCACCACCGATACGTCCATGCCGCGCAGCGACAATCCGTTCGCCGCCTCCAGCCCGAGCAGACCGCCGCCGATCACCACCGCGCGCTTTCCCGGTTGGGCTGCAGCCAGCATCTTTTCCACATCATCGATACTGCGATAGCCCAGCACACCGGGCAGGTTGATGCCTGGAACCGGCAACATGATGGGATTGGAACCGGTGGCGATCAGCAGGCGGTCATACGGCGCGACGATCCCGTCCTCCGTTTCGACCGTGCAGTGCACGCGGTCTATCTTCGTCACCGTCTTGCCCGTGTGCAGGGTGATATGGTTTTCCTCATACCAGCTCCAGTCGTTCAACACCGTGTCCTGGAATTTCATATCGCCGGACAGCACTGGAGAAAGCAGGATGCGGTTGTAGTTGGGTTGCGGCTCGGCGCCAAAGACGGTGATGTCGAATTCGACCGCCGACATCTTGAGCAATTCCTCGATGGTGCGGATACCCGCCATGCCGTTGCCGATCACCACCAGTCTTTTTTTAGCTTGCGTCATCATGTACTCCTCTCAATAAAAAGCGCCGTCCGGCTGCAAGCCGGAACGACGCCTTTGTCGTTGCCACATTCCAGATTTCAAACCCGGAACCCGCCGTTGGGTCTCTTCCGGTGTTTGTCGTTACTGTCTTTGCTGCCGCCGGCCTGCGCCGGCTTGTCTACGAAACCTGATTCACCACGAACGGGGATCTTCCGCAGAAGATGCCAACCTCGTCTCCGGCCGCGATGCTGTCCGACGACTTGGCGACCAGCCCGTTCACGGTGCAGATCACATTGTGCTCATCCAGCACAAGTGCCCATCTGCTTCCGCGTTCGCGCAACCTCTCCAGCACCTGCCCGATGGAAGCGACGCCGTTCTGGATATCCATGCGCTCCGAAGTCATCATCAGCGCGTCGCTGGCGCTGCCGAAATACATGATCTCGACCTCATGCTTGCTTGCATATGCTGACCAGTAAAGCGAGCGCAGGAACTTCTTCATTTTGCTATGCCGCCTTCTTCGCCTGCTTCTGGTACAGGAACTCCAGCACCGCACCGCGCAGGCGGTGGTAATGCGCATCGTTCGCCAGCGCCAGGCGGTTGCGCGGCTTGGGCAGATCGACGGTCAATATCTCGCCGATGGTCGCCGCCGGGCCGTTGGTCATCATCACGATACGGTCGGACAGCAGCACCGCCTCGTCCACATCGTGCGTCACCATTACCACCGTGCTCTTGGTATCCGCCACGATCTTCATCAGTTCGTCCTGCAGGTGCGCGCGGGTCAGCGCATCCAGCGCGCCGAACGGCTCGTCCATCAGCAGTACCTTGGGTTGCATGGACAGCGCGCGGGCGATGCCGACACGCTGTTTCATGCCGCCGGAGATTTCGTGCGGATATTTGTGTGCAGCATGAGTCAGATGCACCAGTTCGAGTGCCTCGTTCACACGTTGTGCGAGTTTCGCTTTGTCCTCCGCTTGTCCGAACACGCGCTCGACCGCAAGATGCACGTTCTCGAAACAGGTCAGCCAGGGCAGCAGCGAATGGTTCTGGAACACCACCCCGCGGTCAGGGCCGGGGCCGGCGATCTCGCGATCCGCGCAGAGCATGACGCCGTCGGTCGGCAGCAGCAGTCCGGCGATCAGGTTGAGCAGGGTGGATTTGCCGCAACCCGAGTGGCCGATCAGGGTGATGAACTCGCCCGGATCGATCTTCAGGTCGATGTCCCTGAGCGCGACGAACGTGCCCTGCTTGGTCTCGAAGGACATCTGCACATTCTCTATTTGCACGTATTTCTTCATGACATTTCCGATCAGTAACTGAAGCGTTTGGCGATCTGCACCAGCATCAACTCCAGCAGCAGGCCGACGATGCCGACGACGAAGATGGCGATGATGATGTGCTCAACGTTCAGGTTGTTCCATTCGTCCCACACCCAGAAGCCGATGCCCACGCCGCCGGTCAGCATCTCCGCCGCCACGATCACCAGCCAGGCCGTGCCGATGGCCAGACGGATGCCGGTGAGCATGTAAGGCAGCGTCGCCGGGAACAGGATCTTGGTGAAGACCTTCCACTCCGACAGGTTGAGCACGCGCGCCACGTTCAGATAATCCTGCGGCAACTGGCGCACGCCCATCGCGGTGTTGATGATCATCGGCCAGATGCTGGAGATGAAGATCACCCAGATCGCCGCCGGATTGGCCGCCTGGAACACCAGCAGGCCGATGGGCAGCCATGCCAGCGGCGATACCGGCCGCAGCATGCTGACGATGGGCGAAGTCATCTTGTCGAGGAAACCGAAGCGGCCGATCATGAATCCGAGCGGGATGCCGATCAGCGCCGCCAGGCCGAAACCGATGCCGACGCGCCCGAGCGAATTGAGGATGTTCCAGCCTATCCCCTGGTCGTTCGGCGTGTTCTGGTAGAACGGATCGCTGAACAGCACCACCGCCGAGTCCCAGGTCTTGGCCGGCCCCGGCAGCGTCTCGCTGCCCTGCGCCAGCATCGCCCACAGGAACAGGAACAGCAGGATGCCGATGAGGGGCGGCAGCCAATGCTCCGCCAGATGTTTTCTGAGCTTGATCATGCCCGCACCTTGAAGCTGGCCGCGTACTTCTTCGGATCCTTGCCGTCCCAGACGGCACCGTCGATCAGCTTGGAAGTGCGCATCACATTCTTGGGCACCGCCACCTTGACCTGCGAGGCAGCCTGCTTATACAAGTCGATCTGGTTGATCTTCTTGGCCACGCCCAGATAGTCCGGATCTTCCTTGAGCAGGCCCCAGCGCTTGTGTTGCGTCAGGAACCACATGCCGTCGGAGAGGTAGGGGAAGTTGACCGCGCCGTCGTTGCAGAACTTCATGTAGTTCGGGTCGTTCCACTTCTTGCCCAGCCCATCTTCATATTTGCCCATCATGCGCTGGTCGATCACATCGACCGGGCAGTTCACATAAGACTTGTCGGCGATGATCTCGGCCACCTTGCGGCGGTTGGCCATGTCGTCGATGTACTTGGACGCCTCCAGCACCGCCATGATCAAGGCGCGCGCGGTGTTGGGATATTTCTGCGCGAACTCGGCGGTGCAGCCCAGCACCTTCTCCGGATGGTCCTTCCAGATGTCCTGGGAGGTGGCCGCGGAGAAACCGATCTTGTCGTAGATGGCGCGGTTGTTCCAGGGCTCGCCGACGCAGAAGCCGTCCATGTTGCCGATGCGCATGTTGGCCACCATCTGCGGCGGCGGCACGGTGATGGTCTTCACATCGCTCAGCGGATTGATGCCGTAGTTCGCCAGCCAGTAATACAGCCACATCGCGTGCGTGCCGGTGGGGAATGTCTGGGCAAAGGTGTAGTCGCGCTTCTCGCCATCGACCAGCTTCTTCAGTGCCTCTCCGGTGGTGACTCCCTTATCCTTCAGTTGATTCGAAAGCGTGATCCCCTGGCCGTTGTTGTTGATGGTCATCAGCACGGCCATATCCTTCTTCTGCCCGCCGATGCCCAGATGCACGCCATAGACCAGACCGTACAGCACATGCGCCGCGTGCAGTTCGCCGGTCACCATCTTGTCGCGCACCGCCGCCCACGAGGCCTCCTTGGAGACATTGATCTTGATGCCGTATTTCTCGTCGAACTTCATCACCGAGGCGATCACCACCGAGGCGCAATCGGTCAGCGGGATGAAACCCACATTCACCTCCTTCAGTTCCGGCGCATCCGAACCTGCCGCCCAGGCCGCAGAGCGCGTGCCCATCGGCACCATGGACATGATCCCTGCCGCCCCCAAGATTGCACCTGTCTTTTTCATGAAGTCCCTCCGGCTGTTTAGTTCAGGCGCGTTTGCGCTCGCGATGACGATTTCCTGTTTTGGCTTGTCCATCTTCAAATCTCCTTTTAGAAAACTCTGTGGCCCGAAAATAAAAAAGGCGTCCGACTGCGCTAAACGCAGTGGGACGCCTTTGTCCTGTGTAACCGATTCTCCGAACCGCCGTTGATTCGTTGATGCCCTAGGCAATGCAACAGTCGTGCCAATGATCACGACATGCAACTATCTCTATTGGATTCAGCCGGATGCCCATTCCCAAACAAACATCGACTCAATCCGTGCGCAGCGGATGACGAACCGCTTTGGTGCATCACAATCTGTTACGCACTCAATTCTTTCGCAAAGATGATCGCCTCGGCGATCTCCGCCATGCGCTTGCCCTTGCTCATCGCCATGTTGCGCATGCGCTTGTAGGCCTCCGGCTCGCTATAGCCGTGATCGGCCATCAGGATGCCCTTGGCCTTGTCCACCAGTTTGCGCTCGACCAGCTGGCTCTTCGCTTCCTTCAGCTCATCGCGCAGGCGCTTGTGCTCCAGAAAGCGCGCCGCCGCCACATGGATGATGCCGCTCAGATCTTCGCCCTGCACCGTATGCGACACATAGGCGCTGACCCCGGCACGCATCGCCTCCTGGATGCTGTGCTGGTCCTTCTGCGCCCCCAGCACCACCACCGGTTTCTCCAGCGTGGTCGACATCAGGCTGATCTGCTCCAGGGTATCGCGCCCCGGCGCGTTGGCATCCACGATGATCACGTCGGCCGAAGCCGCCTGTATCGAGCGCTCGTCCACCTGCTCCCAGGCCAATATGCCGACGACATCGAATTCGGCCAGCTCCAGACTGGCCTTTAACCATGCTGCCCTGTCCCTTACATCATCGATGATCAGAATTCGTTTCAACTTGGCTCCCCGTATTTGCAATACAAGTCAGCAATAAGCGAGCCAAGGCCGGGTCGCCTTGTTATAGGGGAATCTGTAAATTGGTGGATTGATTTGCGCACAAGAACGGTGCGCGGTGCGAAGGGTTGGTGCAAAGAGGCCGCGATGGGATAGGCCGGGCCGGCACAATGTGGCGGCCGGCTCCCATCCGCGACTGCTACCTGCCGATCACTTTGCGCCCGCGCTGCAGGAAAGTGTCGGCCAGTTCCTCATTGATGGTCAACTTGATCAGTTTCTTGCACGCCAGCAACGCCTGCTCCAGCGCATCCGGCGTACCGTCGGCTTCTTCCATCTTCTTGATGATGCGTTCGGCGTTGCCGCCCAACAACTCCCTGGCCACGGCTGCGAGCTGGACTTTCAATGACCGCCCCTCAGCTCCGGCCTGGCTAGCTTCGGCGTCTATCATCGATACGTCGTCATGAACGAGACCCATTGCATACAGTTCTTCCAGCGCGGAGGTCACGTCGCTGACCCAGAACACTTTCTGTTCCAGACCGGCGACCGTCGTCTTGCCATCCACGACCAGTAAAGCACGGCGTAGATTTGTGGATATGTCATACCCGTGACTAAGGAGAATTTCCTCAGCCTTCGGTGTGCGAAACAAGACCGAATCCGGACGCATGATAGCCCCGGCCTATTCGGTCAATTCGCGAATAACGTTAAAAATAAGACGGACGGTTACCGCCACATAAACCGCGCCAAAGATAAAGATGAATGAAACGACCAGCCGCAGGATTTCATCTGGCAGTTGACCGGAGAAAGGTGTTGTCAGGTAACCAATGCTGAACAGCACGACCAGCAGCGTCAGAATGTTCCACTGCTTGCCCACCATGCCGCCCGGGATGCTGGATTTGAGCGAAAGCACCAAATACAGGCAATAGAACATGATCAATATGGCTGCAATATTTAATACGGTGGTGACATTAAAATCCATCTTTTATCTCCCTGTATGGTTCCAGCAAAATCTCATGAGCGAGAATCACTGTATTTGAATACAAAAAAGTGGAATACGTAATGCAGCTATCAGTAGCGTGATATGGTTTTTTTTAATCTATCGCCACTGATTGGACATGCTAACACAGCGCGCGCAAAAATTACCTATAACCTGGACGGGTTAATTCTGCCGCATTTTTATGACCCGGATGGGCTAGATATGGTTTGCCAGGGATGGGCAACGCAACACTGGACTTCGTCGCAAGAGTCGCATTCTCGGCCAGCGCGGCTCGGCCGGGTGTGACTGATATCCACGGGAAACGACCATTGGCCATCAGCCACAACCGAAACCCGCTATCCGAGCTTGCACTCGCCAAAAATCTCCTGGATCGCTTCGATCCTCTCGCGACTGGCCAGCAATGCCTCGACACAATCGCGATCCAGCTTGGTCCCCGACATGTCGCGCAAGATCGAGAAAGCCGCCGCATTATCCCATGCCGTCTTGTACGGGCGACTACTGGTCAGGGCGTCAAAGACATCCGCCACCGAGCAGATGCGCGCCTCGATGGGTATTTCCGTCCCCCTCAATCCATGCGGATAGCCACTGCCGTCCACCGCCTCATGATGCAACTCCACGATATTCCGCAGAACCTGAATATGCGGAAAGGTGTCGATGGTGAATGCGCTCACCATGTTGTCGATGATTTCCAGCCCCACCGTGGTGTGGCTTTGCATGATGGCAATTTCATTGCTGGTGAGACTGGTCGGCTTGAGCAAAATGGCATCCGGGATCCCCACCTTGCCGATATCGTGCATGGGCGCGAACAGATGCACATATTCGATGAATTCGTCCTCCAACCCATGGCTCCGCGCCAGCGTGGTGGCGATAAGGCGTGAATAGTGCGCCATTCGCTCCAGGTGCGCGCCGGTTTCCTCGTCCTTGATGCGCGTTATGTTATGCGCGGTGTGAATAGCCGCGGTCACGGTTCGCACCAGGGCCAGTTCGCGGACCACCATGGACGATATCACCTGGCTGAACACGCTGAGCAGATACAGCAATCTGCCACCAAAAGCGTTCTCCTCGCGGGAATTGAAAAACAGGAAGCCCTGGATCCGGCCATTGTGATAGAAGGGATAGGTCAGGCTTGCGCGGAATCCGTCAGCCAGCAACTTTTCGGTATGCTCCCCTTCTCCGCCGGACAACTCGTCCAGATTATTGAGAATGCGCGGCGTACCATGACTGGCAAGCTCACGCAGGGAAGCGACCTCCGATAGGCGCGCCGAGTAGTTTATCAGCGGACTTTGCCCGTCGGTGCTGTGAATGAATGTGGAAAGCAAGCCGGTCTGCGCATCGTACAGCGCAACCGCAATGCGGTGAATGGCGGAGGAATAGCGTTCTATCGTCTCATGTACAAGTTCGAGTTTCTTACCGAGGGAAATGCTCTGGTCCAATTCGCGCTGAAGGTTGAACGGCATCAATGCAGCTTGCGCCTGATTAGTCATGGTTTGCCCGAAAAATGAACGGTGCAGCGACAACGAATCAGTGTCACCATATCTTCCACCACTGTCTTTGCCTGGACGTTCCCGTCTGCTTGGTGGCCATGGTGTTGCTGGCGAAATCGGCCCACGCCTCGGTGGAATAGCCGGCATTTTTCAGAAAGGAACCGTATTTCTTGTCGGTGACGAGGATGTGATCCTGCAGCCAGCGCTTGAGGAAACTGATGATCTCGAAAGAGACCGATTTCCCCTCCACCAGATGCTTGTTGGCGGCAATGCTGATCTTTTCGATGAAGGCTTGGTGTTCTCGCTGGTGCGCGGCGAATTCCTCCGCGCTGTAACCCGCGTCCTGCAGCAATTTTTCTTCCAGCCCGAAATGGGTTTTGGTGTAGTCAACCAGGGTGTCGAGAATTTCAATGGTGATCTTGTGGCTCTCGCACTGCGCTGCAGCAACAAACAGCCGGTTCAGAATATCAACCAGCAGTTTGTGCTGATCGTCGATCTCGGCGACGCCTACACTCATGCTGTCGCTCCATGGGAAATACACTTGATCTTCCATCGCAGACTTCTCCTTCTCGGTTCAAATCTCCGGCTATCTCTGGACCGTGACATGCAGTCTGGCCAGATTTTGCTGATACGCCACCGAAGCAGCATTGAACAATCGCCCGTCTTCCAGGACTGCTCTAGCCATTTCGGACCTGCCCATATCGGCGAGCAAAACAGCTTGTGCCGCAGCCTCATGAAATTCCTCGCAGCTCTTGGACAATGAATCGAGCAAGCCGATATCCTTGCATCCATTGCCATCCTCGCCGTGCAACCACTTGCCCAGCATGCAATTGGCATGGCAGTACATCGGCATGTCTGGTTTTGCCTGCGATTCACCCCTCACGTAATCCTCTATCCGGCTTCTCTGATCGAGATGCGCCTGTATCGCGCCGATGCCATTGAAAAACCTGGAAGTCGATTGTTCGTCGCTTGATTTTCGAAACCGGTTTGCCATTTTGTTCCCCTGTAAACGCTCTGCTGCGGCTGAAGATTCAAGATTGAATAGGAGAATGCTACGTGACCCTCCTGATTTGACAATATGCCGAAATGCCTATATCCCAGCCTATATAGACGGGCTGGAGATATAGGCAGCATGGCTCCGGTTTGCGCAGGGATTGGGGGCAGTTGACCCGCCCGGGAATTCAGTTCATGCGTGCATCGTCAATGCCGCAACGGGGAGCGCGTAATCTTGCCGGAGCAAGAACAGGTTGCGGGCAGTGCGGAGGAGGCGTTGCGGCGTGGTCGCGGGAACGCTTAGTGGCGGAAAGTGAGGGCGGCGAAATCGGCCGCCAGGCAAAGGGCCCGGCCATTATGGCTCAGACCGACTGCGCCCTCCTGCAGTCCGTCAACGCGCGCGTGAGCAGTGAAGCGGGAACTACCGTAAAGCAAAGATCAAAGAGCCGACTCGTTGGTCTCGCCGGTGCGGATGCGGATGACTTGTTCCACCGGGGTGATGAATATCTTGCCGTCGCCGATCTTGCCGGTGTTGGCCGCCTTGACGATAGCTTCGACGGCGGTGTCCAGCATGGAGGCGGCGATCACCACTTCCACTTTGATCTTGGGCAGGAAGTCGACCACGTATTCGGCGCCGCGATACAGCTCGGTGTGGCCCTTCTGGCGACCGAAGCCTTTGACCTCGGTCACAGTCAGTCCGCTGACGCCCAGTTCGGACAAGGCT
>JBQGEN010000222.1:0-15123 GCA_052039615.1 Sideroxyarcus sp.
AGCACGAAGATGCGCTTGCCCGGCGCCTGCGCCAGCACTTCCAGCGCCGCGTGCATCGAGGCCGGATTGGCGTTGTAGGTGTCGTCGATGAGCGTCGCGCCATGCAGCGCCTGCTTGCGCTGCAGCCGTCCCGCGACGCCGCCGAAGCCCTCCAGTCCCCGGGCGATGGTCGCCAGCGGCACGTGCAAGGCCAGCGCCGCGGTCGCCGCCGCCAGGGCGTTGCGTGCGTTATGCTCGCCCGGCACTTGCAGCAGGATGCGCAACTCTCCCGTCGGCGTGCGCGCGTACAGCGCGCCGCCATATCCCTGCGCCTCCCACTCGCCCCGCACTGCCGCAGGATGTTCCAGCGCGAAATCGAACACGCGGTGCTTGTCTGCCAGCGTCCGCCAAAGTGCGGCATACGCATCGTCGGCGTTGATGACGGCCGTGCCGCCGTTCGCCAGTCCCGCGAATATCTCGCCCTTGGCGCGCGCGACGTTCTCCACCGAGCCCAGACCCTGCAGGTGCGCGCCGGTGGCGTTATTAACCAGCGCCACATCTGGACGCGCGATGCGCGTCAGGTAGTCGATCTCGCCCGGATGGTTCATGCCCATCTCGATCACCGCATAGCGATGGGTCGCGCGCAGCCCGAGCAGGGTAAGCGGCATGCCGATGTCGTTGTTGAAGTTGCCTTTGGTGGCCAATACCAACTCCTCGGCCTCTCCGGAGTGTTCCCTCTCCCGCGGGGAGAGGGAACGATCGTGAAGATCATCTTTGATCTTCTGACGCAGGATCGCCGCCAGCATTTCCTTGACCGTGGTCTTGCCGTTGCTGCCGGTGATGGCGACCAGCGGGATGTCGAACTGCTTGCGCCAGTGCGCGGCCAGTTTGCCCAGCGCAATGCGCGTATCCGGCACGCGCAGCACGGGGCAGGGGGAGTTGTCGATCACGGCGGCTTCATTCACCACGGCAGCGACAGCCCCCGCCTGCACGGCTTGCGCGACGAAACGCGCACCGTCAAAGCGCTCTCCCCTGAGCGCGATGAACAGAGCGCCCTGGCGGACGCTGCGCGTATCGGTGGAAACGGCAGAGAAGTGCACATCCGCGCCTTCCATGCGCGCATGCACTGCCCGGGCGGCTTGCGAAAGCAGCATCATAGCCAGCGCTCCTCGGGTTTCCAGACACTCAGCGCGCGGTGCGCGATCTCGCTGTCGGAGAACGGATGACGCACACCGCCGATCTCCTGATAGTCCTCGTGCCCCTTGCCTGCGAGCAGTACGGTATCCATCGGCCGCGCCTTGGCAACCGCGCAGGCGATGGCCTTGGCGCGGTCCTCGACGATTTGATAGTCCCCCTGCATGCCGGAGACGATGGCGTCGATGATTGCGCGCGGATCCTCGCTGCGCGGGTTGTCGCTGGTGATGATGCTGGTATCGGCGAACCGGGAGACCACCGTGCCCATCATCGGGCGCTTGCCACGGTCGCGGTCGCCGCCGCAGCCGAACACACAGATGACCTTGCCGCCGGACGGCGCAGTCACCTCGCGCAAGGTGATCAGGACCTTCTCCAGCGCATCCGGCGTGTGGGCGTAATCCACCACCACCGTCGGCACATCCTTGCCGCCCATGGTCTGCATGCGTCCGGGCACCGCCTTCTGCAGCCCGAGTTCGCGCACGGCGTCCTCCAGTCCGACATCGCCGATCAGCAGCACCGCCAGAGTCCCGAGCAGATTGGATGCGTTGAAACGTCCGACCTGCCTGCTTTGCAGTCGCGCTGCCCCCCAGCTGGTATGCAGCCGCAGCGACAGTCCTTGCGCATCCATCTGCGTGAGGTCGCCATACACCATGCGCAGGCCGAGACGTTCAGCCAGGCGCAACGAACCATCGTTCAGGCCGTAGCCGATCACCTCCACCGGCCCGTCCTGCAGCGACTCGGCCAGCTCGGCGCCAAAGGCATCGTCGAGATTGAGCACGGCGTACCGAAGTTGTTCCCAGTCGAACAGGCGGCGCTTGGCGGCGGCATAGCTCTGCATGTCGCCGTGGTAATCGAGATGGTCGCGCGTCAGATTGGTAAGCAGCGCCACGTCATAGTGCACGCCGTTGACGCGACCCTGGGTCAGTGCATGCGAGGACACCTCCATCACGGCCGCCTGCGCCCCGTGTTGCGCGTACTCGGCCAGCAAGCCATGCACTGTCAGCGCGTCGGGCGTGGTATTCGCGCTCGCCTGCAGCGCGCCGGGGAAGCCGTTGCCGAGCGTACCAAGCAACGCGCTCTTGCGCCCCAGTGCGCTGAACGTCCTGGCCAGCCAGTGACTGCACGAGGTCTTGCCGTTGGTGCCGGTCACACCGACCATCCACAGCTTGCGCGACGGCTGGCCGTACACATGGTCGGCGATAACGCCGGCCTGGTGCCGCAGATCGTGCACCGCCAGGTTGGGGACACGCCATTCGCTGTTCCACTGGAAGCCGTGCGCCTCCCAGATCACCGCACTCGCGCCTTGCGCGATAGCCTGCGCGATAAAGCGGCGACCGTCGGCCTGGGTGCCCGGATAGGCAACGAAGGTGTCGCCGGAACGCAACATACGGCTGTCGGATATGAGACGCGTGACGTTCACGCCCAGCGTATCCAGGTCTTCGGGGCGGAACGTGCTCATACCTCCTCCCCGATGATCTCTGCCGGCGCCTGCATCACGTTATCCAACGGCGCATCGTTCGGCACATTGAGCAGACGCAGGGAGGACGCCATCACGCTGCTGAACACGGGAGCAGCGACCAGTCCGCCATAATATTCGCGGCCGCTCGGCTCGTTGAGCATCACCGCAACGATCAGGCGCGGATCGGAGGCCGGCGCCATGCCGACGAAGGAGGCGACGTAGCGATCGACGTATTTGCCGTTCTCCAGCTTGTGCGCCGTGCCGGTCTTGCCCGCCACGCGATAGCCGGTAATCTGCGCCAGCGGCGCGGTCCCGCCTGGGCGCACCACCATTTCCATCATGTCGCGCACGGCGCGCGCCGTGGCGGCAGAATAGATCTTGACGCCCGCGGCGGGCGTCTCCTGCCTGCGCAGGGTGACCGGCATCAGCTCGCCTTCATTGGCGAACACGGTGTAGGCGCGCGCCAGCTGCAGCAGGTTGACCGAAATTCCGTTGCCGTAGGACATGGTGGCTTGCTCGATGGGACGCCATTTTCTGTAGTCGCGCAGCTTGCCCGGCGCCTCGCCCGGGAACTCGCTGCCGGTCGGCGCGCCGAAACCGGCATCGCTCAGGCTGCGCCAGAACGTCTCCGGTTTCAGCCCCAGCGCGATCTTGGCGGTACCTATGTTGCTTGATTTTTGGAGCACCTGCGCCACAGTGAGCGAGCGTTCCGGGTGCGTATCATGGATCGTGCGCCCGTTCATGGTGAATGCTCCGCCCCCCGTGTCGATGACCGTTCCCGGCCTGACCTTGCCCGCCTCCAGCGCCGCCGCCACGGTGAACGGCTTCATGGTGGAACCCGGCTCGAACAGGTCGGTGACCGCGTGGTTGCGCAGAACCGACAAGTTCGGCTTGCCGCGATTGTTGGAGTTGTAGGAGGGCCAGTTGGCCAGTGCCAGCACCTCGCCGCTCTTTGCGTCCAGCACCACGATGGAGCCGCCCCTGGCCTTGCGCTTTTCCACTGCCTGCTTGATCTCGCGGAAGGCGAGGGACTGGATCTTGCTGTCGATGCTCAGCGCGATGTCGCTGCCGGCCTTGGGCGCGCGCAGACTGGCGACGTCTTCCACGATGAAGCCGCGCCGATCCTTGATGACTTGCTGGCTGCCCGCCTTGCCGCCGAGCTGCTCCTGCAGGGCCAGTTCGATGCCTTCCTGCCCGTTGTCATCCACGTCAGTGAAGCCGATGAGGTGCGCCGTGACCTCGCCGCCCGGATAGTAGCGCCGGTACTCGCGCTGCAGCGAGACGCCGGGAATGGCCAACTTGACCACCTTCGCCGCCTGCTCCGGCGGCAGCTGGCGTTTGATATAGACGAACCCGCGCGACTTGTCGGTGAGGCGGCTCTTCACCTCCTCCGGGGACAACCCGACGATCTGCGCCAGATTCATGAGCTGGTTCATGCTGAATTCGACATCTGCCGGGCTCGCCCATACCGACTCCACCGGCGTGCTTACCGCCAGCGGCTCGCCGTAACGGTCGGTGATCATGCCGCGATGCGCATGGATATCGACGACGCGGCCGTAGCGTGCATCGCCTTTCTGCTGCAGGAAGTCGTTGTGGATGCCCTGCAGGTAGACCGCGCGCACCATCATCGCTGCCAGTCCCGCCAGCAGCAGCACGAACAGTACGCGCGAGCGCCAGGCTGGCAGGGCAATCTGGCCGGTGGTGCGGATGGCGGTGGCGTAGTTCATGGCTGTTTCACCACAACATTGCCTGCACGGATATAGCGGATCTGGCCGGGCTGTGCCATTTGCATGTGCAATTGACGGGCGGCGATCTGCTCCACGCGTGCGGGCATCGCCAGCGTGCCTTGCTCCAGCTGCAGCCGTCCCCACTCCACATCCATCTGTTGCGCCCTGTCTTTTTCCTTCTGCAATTCCACATACAGCTTGCGCGCCTTGTGTTGGGAGGTGACGACTCCCAACGCACACGCGATGACCAGGATGAGCAGAATCACATTCGGCCTAACCACCTGAGCGCTCCGCCACCCGCAATACCGCGCTACGCGAGCGCGGATTCGCCGCCACCTCTTCCGGCGAGGCGTAGACCGGCTTACCGACCACGCGCAGCCTGCCTTGCGGCACGTCGGCGGCACGGATCGGCACGCTCTTCGGCAGCTTGTCGCCCTGCGCCATGTCACGCACGAATTGCTTGACCATGCGATCTTCCAGCGAATGGAAACTGATCACCGCCATGCGTCCGCCCGGTTTCAGGTGATCCACGCACTGCGGCAGGACACTTTCGAGTTCTTCGAGCTCGCGGTTGATATGAATCCGTATAGCCTGAAAGGTGCGCGTAGCCGGATTCTTGCCGGGTTCGCGCGTGCGCACGCACTGCGCGACGATGTCGCTGAGCTGTTTCGTGGTGAGGATCGCGCGTTCCTGGCGCGCAGCAACAATCGCCCTTGCAATCTGCCTAGCAAACCGTTCTTCGCCGTAATCACGTATCACCTCCGTCAGTTCGCCCTCATCCGCTGCCGCCAGCCACTCTGCCGCCGTTTGCCCGGAGCTAGTATCCATGCGCATGTCCAGCGGCGCTTCGAAACGAAAACTGAAACCGCGCTGCTCATCGTCCAGCTGCGGCGACGACACCCCCAGATCCAGCAGCACGCCGTCCACCTTGTCAACGCCGAGCTGGCGCAGCACCTCGCCCAGATGCTCGAACCCGCTGTGCTCCAGGCGGAAGCGCGCATCGACTATCGTCTGCGCGGCCGCCACCGCCATCGGATCCTTGTCCAGCGCGATCAACCTGCCGCGCTCGCCCAGTTTTTCCAGAATCAGGCGGCTGTGTCCGCCGCGCCCGAACGTGCAGTCCACATAGACGCCATCCGCCTTCACATGCAACGCTTCGACTGCTTCGTTCAACAGGACGGTCGCGTGAGCCAAGTCCTGGCTCACAGCGTGAAGCCCTCCAGCTCCGGAGGCAGGTTGTCCGCCGTGAAGCCGCTCATCTTCTCGTTCTGCGCCTGCCAGCGCGCCTCGTCCCACAGCTCGAACTTGTTGCCCTGCCCCACCAGCATTACGTGCTTGTCCAGCGCCGCGAATGTGCGCAGGGTCGGCGACACCAGCACGCGACCTGCGGCATCCATCACCGTGTCTTCGGCGTGGCCGACCAGGAAACGCTGCAGCGCGCGGATGCGCGGATCGAAGGCGGAGAGCTTCATCAGTTTTTCGCGAATGGGTTGCCACTCGGGTTGCGGGTAAACCAGCAGGCAACCGTCGGCATCGGCAGTCAGCACCAGCTGACCTGCGCAATGCGCAAGCAGCATGTCGCGATACCGCGCCGGTATCGCGAGCCTGCCCTTGCTATCCAGATTGAGTTGCGTCGCACCCTGAAACATCCCGACCCCCACTATTACCCACTTTTTACCACTTACGTCCACTATATTGAAAAATAGTTAGGCGGTCAAGCATGCAAATCGGATTTTTCTTTACGGGACAATGGGTTAGCTCGAATCGTTAATGCTAATTAAATAGGCTTAAAAAGCAATGGATTGCACCGGCAAGCTAAAGTTGTTTGTAATGGAAGTACGTAGAAGGTCTACACATTTCTGGGGTGGCAGGGAATTCCACCCGCATCGGCGCAAATATTTCACGAGTACAAAATCAAAGGAAGCAATTGGGATCCGAGGAGAAGTGCGAGCATGGGCTCTTGACCTGCAATTATCTGGTGAAGCCAGCCGATAAGCCGGGTTCTGTCGTGGACAGTCATTCCTCTAGGCGTTTCGTTACCTGACGCTCAAGCAACCTACCCGCAAGCGACGCGAGCCACGTCATAGCTTGCCTATTTGGTCTTGCTCCGGATGGGGTTTACCCTGCCGCTGATGTTGCCACCAGCGCGGTGAGCTCTTACCTCGCCATTTCAACCTTACCTGATCCCTTCTCAATCATCGCAGTAGCTTTCGCCACTGCTCTTCTTGAGAAAACTTTGCCGTTCTTGCGAACGGCGAAGTCGGGCCATCGGCGGTGTGTTTTCTGTGGCACTTTCCATCGCCTCACGGCGTCCGGTCGTTAACCGGCATCCTGCTCTGCGGAGCCCGGACTTTCCTCTACGCAGCATCAGTGCGCAGCGACTGTCTGGCCAGCTTCGGAGCGAAGTCTATCACGACGGGCTGGCAACCCCGACGCCATCGGTCTACCGGACGCGCCGCGTGGTGCACGGCCAATCGCAACCTTAACGATGAGCTACTTGGCCTTGTCCTGCAGCGCCTGCCCGGTTTTTTCCAGCGCCTTACCGCCCTGATCCAGCGTTTCGCTACCCAAGCGCTTGGCGCGCTCGATCAACGATTCCTGCTTTTCGAACGGATTGGACAATAGTGGCTTGTCGCGGCCAATATTGACGCCGAGCGCCAGGCCGATGAGTACACCGATCACGACCCCCAGCAGGATATTTTTGATTTGTTTCATCTCTGAATTACCTCCATTTGGTTTTCCGCTACAGACGCGGATTCCGCCTCATCCCTCGATCACTTGCAGGCTCACGCCCAGATCTTTCCATTGCTTCGATTCTTCCAGCAGCGCGGTCTCGGTAAGCGGGTTCTGCCCCAGCCACCCCGGCGCGAGGATGAGGTGGAATTTGGTGCCGCTGAAGCGGCCAAGTATGCCGGGGAGCACAACGTCGCTGCGGTTGCGATAGACCAGCGCGGCCAGGCGCAAGGCCATGACCTCGACGAGCTGCTCATCCGCAGTCAGCATGCCACGCATCTTTTCCAGGCCCCCGCGATGCGCCAGCGCCAGTAGACTCAGGTGCGCCTGCTCTTTTTTCGAGAATCCGGGCATATCGGCATTGGCGAGTATATAGGCCGTGTGTTTGTGGTAGCCGCTGTGGGCGACGCTGATGCCGATCTCATGCAGATTGGCCGCCCAGCCAAGCAGACGCAGGCGATCTTCGCCAATCTGCCCTTCCAGGAACTGGCGCGCAAGGAGGTCCGCCAGGTGCATGACGCGCGCCGCCTGACGCAGATCCAGGTGGTAGCGGCGCATGAACTGTTGCACGGTAATTTCGCGCATGTCCTGGTTGTGGATGCGTCCGAGCAGGTCGTACAGCACGCCTTCGCGCAACGCGCCGAGCGCGGGTTGCATGCGCTCGATGCCGAGTTCGCAGAAGGCGGCGTACATGATGGCAAAGCCGCCGGGCAGCACAGGGATACGGTCCGGCCGCAAACCGGGCAGATCGAGTTTGTTCACATCCCCCGCCTTTAGCAGCTGTTCGCGCAACAGTTCCAGCCCCGCACGCGTGATGCCGCTGTCGCTGTAGCCGTTCGCTTCGAGGATATCGCACAACTGGCGGGCCGTACCGGAGGAGCCAAGGGCCACATCCCAGTGATCGCGCGAAAATTCGGAGACGATGGCTTGCACTTCGCTGCGCGCGGCGAGTTCGGCCTGCTTGAGGCCGGATTTGCCGATCTTGCCGTCGGGGAAATAGCGCACGCTGTAGCTGACGCTGCCCATGTACAGGCTTTCCAGCCGGAGCGGCTGCAGGCCGTTGCCGATGATGAATTCGGTGGATCCGCCGCCGATGTCGATCACCATGCGCCTGCCTTCCGCTTGCGGCAAGGTCTGGGCGACACCGCGATAGATGAGGCGCGCTTCTTCGCGCCCGGCGATGACTTCGATGGGAAAGCCGAGCGCCGCTTCGGCCTGTTGCAGAAATTCCGGTGCGTTCCTGGCGACGCGCAGCGAGTTGGTGCCGACCGCGCGCACCGCTTCGCGCGGCAACCCGCGCAGACGTTCGCCGAAGCGTTGCAGGCAGGCAAGTGCGCGCTGTTGCGCAGGTTTGTCGAGGCGCTTGTCCTCAGTCAGTCCGGCGGCCAGACGCACCGCTTCGCGCAGGCCGTCCAGCATGTACAGCTGATCGTCCACCACGCGCGCGATCTGCAATCGGAAACTGTTCGACCCCAGATCGACTGCCGCAAGGATGGGTTGGTGATGCACGGGAGTTACGTCTACTGCTGAACTTCGCGCTCGATCTCTTCCACGGTGACGTGACGCACATCGCGGCCCTTGACCATGTACACCACGTATTCGGACATGTTCTTGGCGTGATCGCCGATGCGCTCGATGGCCTTGGCCACGAACAGGATCTCGAGCGAAGTGGAGATGGTGCGCGGGTCTTCCATCATGAAGGTGATGAGGTAGCGCATGATGGCGCGGAATTCCTCGTCCACCTGCTCGTCCTGGCGCACCACCTGTGCGGCGGTGGACAGATCGAGGCGCGCGAACGCATCCAGCGACTTGCGCAGCATGTCCAGCGCAATGTCCGCCGCATGCTTGATCTCGTTGTAGCGCGGCAGATGCAGGCGCTCGGTCTGCGACAGCAGCTTGGCCATGCGCGCGATCTTTTCCGCCTCGTCGCCGATGCGCTCGAGATCGGTGATGGTCTTGATTACGGTCATCACCATGCGCAGGTCGCCCGCTGCCGGCTGACGCCGCACCAGGATGTGGCTGCAACTCTCGTCGATCTCCACTTCCATCGCGTTCACGCGGTGGTCGTCTTCGATCACGCGATTCATCAGCGCCACGTCGCCCGTGCTCAGCGATTCGACGGCCAGGCGGATCTGGCTTTCCACCAGCCCGCCCATCTGCAACACGCGGGCGCGTACTGTTTCAAGTTCGGCATCGAATTGTTTCGATGTATGTTCGGTGTTGGCCATGATTTCCCTCGAGGATTCCTCTGCGAAACGCAGATGCTAGCAGTACGCCGTTAAGTTTTTGTTACGCCGCCTCAGGCGGTGAGCGTCTGCACGCCATCCGGCGTGCCCAGCAACAACACGTCCGCCGCGCGACGCGCGAACAAGCCATTGGTCACCACGCCCGCCAATTGGTTCAACGCGGTTTCGAGTTCCACCGGATTCATGATCTGCAGGTTGTGCACGTCGAGGATGACGTTACCGTTGTCGGTAGTGAACCCCTCGCGCAACTTCGGCTGCCCGCCCAGCTTCACCAGTTCGCGCGCGATATAGCTGCGCGCCATCGGGATCACTTCGACCGGCAAGGGGAACTTGCCGAGTACGTCCACCAGCTTGCTCTGGTCGCACACGCAGATGAACTTCTTGCTGGCCGCCGCCACGATCTTCTCGCGCGTCAGCGCGCCGCCGCCGCCCTTGACCATGTGCATGTGGCGCGTGATCTCGTCCGCCCCGTCCACGTACACCGGCAGGTCGCCCGCCTCGTTCAGCGACAGCACTTCGATGCCGTGCCCTTGCAGGCGCTTGGCAGAGGCCTCCGAACTGGCGACCGCTCCGCGTATCTTGTGCTTGATCCCCGCCAGTTCGTCGATGAAGAAATTGGCGGTGGAACCCGTGCCCACGCCCACGATACAGTCATTCGGTACATACGCGATCGCCGCCTGGGCGACCGCGCGTTTCAAATCGTCTTGCGTCAAAGCCATTTTTATTTTCCCTGATTCGATAATATCCGCTAGTCGTGGGATTATTGCAGGAATTCGCCAATTTAGAAACCTGCCCGACTCTTTCTGTCAGACTCTTTCCAAACCGGCGATTTGCCTTTACGATTCGCCTGCCGTGGGGGTGTAGCTCAGTTGGGAGAGCGTCTGGTTCGCAATCAGAAGGTCGTCAGTTCGATCCTGATCACCTCCACCAAATCCGATTTTCATTATCCGCGCGGATGGTGCATGGCATGCAGCGCCTTGAGGCGTTCGCGCGCCACATGCGTGTATATCTGCGTCGTCGAGATATCCGAATGCCCAAGCAGCATCTGCACCACGCGCAAATCGGCGCCGTGATTGAGCAGGTGCGTGGCAAAGGCATGGCGCAAGGTATGCGGCGACAGCGGCTTGTGCAGCCCGCCCTGCCTCGCGTGCTTCTTGATGAGATACCAGAACATCTGCCGCGTCATCGCGGAACCTTGCTGGGTGACGAACAGTGCGTCGTCCAGCTTCCCGGCAAGCAAGACAGGACGCGCCTCTGTAAGGTAGCGCCTGACCCAGTCCAGGGCGACCTCACCCAGCGGCACGAGTCGCTCCTTGCTGCCTTTTCCCATCACGCGCGTCACCCCCATGTCGAGGCTGACCTGCGCCACGCTCAGGTTGACCAGCTCGGACACGCGCAAACCACTGGCATACAGGACCTCCAGCATGGTGCGGTCGCGCATGCCGAGTGGCGTCTCGACATCCGGCGCGTTCAGCAGCAACTCGACGTCTTCTTCGGTGAGACTCTTGGGCAGGCTGCGCGGCAGCTTGGGCGTGGCGATCTGCAGGGTTGGATCGGCGGCGACCTTGTTCTGTCTTAGCAGATAGCGGTACAGGCGCTTTAGACTGGAGATAGCGCGCGAGGTCGAAGTCGCCTTGGCTTTCTGCCCGCTCATCAGGTACGCGAGAAAGCCCTGGATATCGGCATGCGTGGTGGCCAGCAGCCCGCATCCACGCTGCTTCTCCAGCCACTCTGCGAACTTGTTCAAATCGCGCCGGTAGCTTTCCAATGTGTTGCGGGAGAGGCCGTCCTCCAGCCACAGCGCGTCGCTGAATTCGTCCAGCAGTTCAGCGTCGCTCATGAGCCAGCAACCAGCGCTTGATGTCTAACGCGCCGTTGTCCGCGCGATGCATGAAGCCGCCCAGCCCGCTTTTGCCCACCACGCGGTGACAGGGAATGACGATGGGGATGGGATTGGCGCCACAGGCCTGCCCCACCGCTTGTGCGCTTGAGCCGATCTGTTTTGCCAGTTCGCCATAGGTCAGCGTCTGCCCGCAAGGAATGCCCAGCATCGCCTGCCACACGTCGAACTGATGGTGCGTGCCACCGAGCTCGAAAGGCAGGTCGATCTCATGTCGCGCATCCGCCAGATAGGCTTCCAGTTCAGCACAGATCGCTTTCGCCATTTTGCCCTCCGGCGGCTGCGATTTTGTGCGCGCAGGCAGGAACTCAATACCCAGCAGATCCGTGTCTGAACAGCGGATGCCGAGCTTGCCGAATGGTGCGGAAATAATTGCCTGGAATCTCATGTGCGCATCATAGCTGAAATAGAAAACGGGAGCCGAAGCCCCCGTTTTTTGTATTGCCAGAAACCCGCTGCTTACGCTTCTTTGCGCGCAGCCAGCTTTTAGCTCCGACATCACGCCTGCCTCCGCAGGCATGAGTCTTCAGTGAAAACTCAGCCTGCGGTTCTTGCAGTAAGTTTTTCCTTGATACGTGCCGACTTGCCGGAGCGATCGCGCAGGTAGTAGAGCTTGGCGCGACGCACATCGCCGCGACGCTTCACTTCGATGCTCGCAATGGAGGGCGAATAAGTCTGGAAGGTACGCTCCACGCCTTCGCCTGCGGACACCTTGCGCACGATGAAGCTGGAATTCAGCCCCTTGTTGCGCTTGGCGATGACCACACCTTCAAAAGCCTGGGTGCGCTTCTTGTCGCCTTCGACCACGTTTACGCCAACCACAACTGTGTCGCCGGGGGCGAAGTTGGGGATGGTCTTGCCCAGACGGGCGATTTCTTCTTTTTCGAGAATTCCGATCAGATTCATTTCGTTTCCTTTTCTTGTGCGGAGGCTTGTTCCTGCTGGTACTCTGCCAGTAGCCGAGCTTCCTGTTTAGTCAACTGGCGATGTGCCAGCAAATCCGGGCGACGTTCCGCAGTCCTGCCTAATGCCTGCTTCAATCGCCACTTCTCTATCTCGGCGTGGTGTCCGGACATCAATACTTCTGGAACCGCCACACCGTTATAAACCTCGGGCCGCGTGTAGTGGGGGCAATCCAGCAGTCCCTGTACGAAGGAATCCTGCTGCGCCGATGCGTCGTCGCCCAATACGCCCGGGATCTGCCGCACCACGCTGTCCATCACCACCATTGCTGCCAACTCGCCACCGGACAACACGTAGTCGCCGATGGAAAGCTCTTCATTCACTTGCCGTCGCAACAGGCGCTCATCCACGCCCTCGTAACGACTCGCCAGCAATATCAATCCTTCGTCCCGCGCCAGCAGTTCCATCACCACTTCATGGGTGAGCTGCCTGCCTTGCGGCGAAAGGTGGATCACACAACTCTTCTTCGTTCCGCTCTGCGCCTGCGCTGCTTTCGCCGCGCTAATGGCCTTTTCCAGCGGCTCCGCCAGCATCACCATCCCGGGGCCGCCGCCGTACGGACGGTCGTCGATGGTGCGGTAGTTGTCGGTTGTGAAATCGCGCGGATTCCACGTCCGCAACTCAAATCTGCCTTGCTCTGCTGCCCGCCGCGTCACGCCATATCTGGTGATCGCATCGAACATTTCCGGAAACAGGGTTACAACATCGAACCTCATTTGAGGTAGTCCGCCTGCCAATCCACCCGGATCGTTTTGTCTTTCAGGCTCACCTGCTGGATCACGCTGGCGATGAACGGGATCAATGTCTCGCCGCCTTCGCCTTTGACCACCAGCACGTCGTTCGCACCCGTCTCCAGCAACGAATCCACGATCCCGAACTTTTCGCCCGCCAGATTCTCCACGGACAAGCCGATCAGGTCGGACCAGTAGTATTCGCCCTCTTCCTCCGCCGGCAACTCCGCGCGGGGAACCGCGATCAGCTGGCCTTTGCATTTTTCGGCCGCGGTGCGGTCGGTGATACCCTGCAATTTGGCGATTACTACCTTGCCGCCGTGCACATTCGCTTCCAGCACTTGCAGCGGACGCCATGCCTGTTCGTTGCCCACATACCAGGTGTCGTAATCGAGCAGGCTGTCCAGATATTCGGTAAAGGTCTGCACCTTCACCCAACCAAGGATGCCCTGCGCCGCCACGATCTTCCCCATGACGACCATGGGGCTTGCCTTATCAGGCCTTGGCTGCTGCACCGGCTTTTTTGACCAGACGGCCTACGGTTTCGCTCAGTTGCGCACCGCGCTCTTGCCAATGGGTCACGCGATCCAGCTGGATGCGCAGACCTTCGGCGCCTTCGGCGGCCAACGGGTTGTAGAAACCGACGCGCTCAATGAAACGGCCGTCACGACGATTGCGGGAATCCGCCACCACCACGTTGTAGTACGGACGATTCTTCGAACCGCCGCGAGAAAGACGAATGACTACCATAATGATTATCCAATAATTTAAGTTTCGGCCAATGCCAAAAGGGCGAGAATTCTACGATACCTTGCCGATCTCTGGCAAGGACTGTTTTGACAGGAAAATCCCGAGGAGGAAATCAGCGGTGCAGGACGACTTCCAGCACGAATTGGGAGCCCAGATAAGCCAATACCAGGAAGCCGAAGCCGCTCAATGTCCAGCGCACAGCCGTATGGCCGCGCCAGCCGTAGAAGCGATGCCCCCACAGCAGCACCGCAAAAATCACCCAGGATGCTATTCCAAACAAGACCTTATGGCTAAACTGCAGCGGGTGGCCGAATATTTTCTCGGAAAACAGCATGCCGGAGGCCACGGTGATGGTCAGCAGCACGAAACCGACACCGATCACGCGGAACAGCAGGGTTTCCATGGTCAGCAAGGGCGGCAGGTTCTGCAGCACCTTGGGCATTTTGGCGTGATGCAGACGTTTCTCGACCAGCGACATCAGCCCGGCATGCAAAGCGGCGATGGTGAACAGGCTGTAGGCCAGCATCGCCATGAGCACGTGGGTATCGAACAGACCCGAGGCTGGCTGGGACAGGATATGGGCATCAGGGAAGATCGCGGGCAGCGCGGTGCTGACGGCAGCCAACGGCAATACCAGGGTCTGCAGACTCGACAGCGGATAGAAATAGCGTGCCGACCAGTACACCAGCACGGTCAGCCACAGGATCAGCGACAAGGCATAGACCAGGCCAAGATTCAACGCGCCCCATATAAAGAGTGTGTCGTACAGCAACCAGCCGTGCAGCAGCAGCGGCACGATCACCGCGAAGCCCAGCGCGCCGCGATTCTGCTGCTCGGCATTGCCCGCCGCCTGTGCGCGCCAGAACAGAATAGCCAGAACGGCATAAAGGGCAAACGTGAGCAGATGCAGGGCTTGGTTCGACATGGGGAGTGCAGATGTTTTAGACTGTGCGGATTCTACAGGAAGCGCCTCCAATGTGTCTGTACTGGCGCCCACCAAAACTTCGGGGCTTTAGATCATGCTGGACAACTTAACTCAACGCTTTAGCGGCATCGTCAAGAATCTGCGCGGCCAGGCACGGCTGACCGAGAGCAACATCCAGGACGCGCTGCGCGAAGTGCGCCTCGCGCTGCTGGAAGCCGACGTCGCGCTGCCGGTGGTCAAGGAACTCATCGCCAAGGTGAAAGAGGCCGCGCTCGGCCAGGAAGTCATCGGCAGCCTCACCCCCGGCCAGGCGCTGATCGGCGTGGTCAACCGCGAACTGACCAAGCTGATGGGTGAGCACAACGATGCGCTCAACCTCGCCACCGTGCCGCCTGCCGTGATACTGATGGCCGGCCTGCAGGGCGCGGGTAAAACCACTAGCAGCGGCAAGCTGGCCAAGCTGCTGCACGAACAGAGCAAGAAGAAAGTATTGCTGGTGAGCTGCGACGTGTACCG
>JBQGEN010000223.1:0-4458 GCA_052039615.1 Sideroxyarcus sp.
CGTGCTGTGGCATCACTTCGCCTACATGATCATCAGCGCGGCGATGCTGGGTTACGGCGCGAGCGGCACGGCGCTGACCCTGCTCAAGGAAAAGATCGCACCGCACTTCGGCGCGGCATATGTCGCGGCTGCGGCGGCGCTCGCTGTGCTGATGCCCGCGGCATTCCTGCTGGCGCAGCAGGTTCCGTTCAACCCGCTGGAACTGCTGTGGGACCCGACCCAGCCGCTCAAGCTGCTCGCCGTCTATCTGTTGATGATGCTGCCGTTCTTCTGCGGCGGTTTCGGTATCGGCCTCATGTTCGCGCACTTCGGCCGGCAGGCGTCGCGCGTGTATGCCAGCGACATCCTCGGCGCGGGCGCGGGCAGCCTGGGTGTCATGGTCGTGCTGTTCCTGGCGCCGCCGTCCCGGGTGCTGGCCGCGCTCACGGTGCTGGTGCTGCTGGCGGCCGCCGTTGCCGTGGTCGAACTGAAGCTGCGGCCGCGATGGCTGATGGAGCTGTTCGTCGGCCTGGCCGTGCTGGTGGCAGTGGCGATGCCAGATATTCAAGTGCATCCATCACCCTACAAGGACCTGAGCCAGGCCTTGGACATCGCCGGCGCGCGCGTGGTCGAGGAACGCAGCAGTCCATTGGGGCAGGTCACCGTGGTGGAGAACACGCGCGTCCCCTTGCGCGATGCGCCGGGCATGAGCCTCAACGCCGTGAGCGAACCGCCGCCGCAACTCGGCGTGTACGTGGACGGCAACGGCCCGTCGGCGCTGACGCGCTTCGACGGCGACCTCGCCGCGCTGGCCTATCTCGACCAGCTCACCTCGGCGCTGCCTTACCACCTGCTCGATCAGCCGCGCGTGCTGGTGCTGGGGGCGGGCGCCAGCAGCGATGTGCTGCAGGCGCTGTACCACAACAGCGCGGCTGTCGATGCGGTGGAACTGGACCGCAACGTCATCGACCTGGTCGGCACGCGCTTCCGCGACTATGCCGGCAACCTGTACGCAAGGCCGGAGGTGCACGTGCATGCGGCCGAAGCGCGCGGCTTCGTCAATGCCGGGCGCGAGCGCTACGACCTGATCCAGCTCGCGCTGATGGATTCGTTCGCCACCGCCTCGGCCGGGCTGTACGGTCTCTCCGAGAACTATCTGTACACGGTGGAGGCGTTCCAGGATTACCTGAATCGCCTCGCGCCGGGCGGCATGCTGGCCGTCACGCGCTGGCTCACGCTGCCGCCGCGCGACGCGCTGAAGCTGTTCGCCACGGCGGCATCCGCGCTGGAGATGAAGGGCGTGTCCAAGCCCGCCAGGCGGCTGGCGATGATACGCGGCTGGAAGACCGTCACGCTGCTGGTGAAGAACGGCGACTTCAGCCGGCGCGAGATCGCGGCGCTGCGGACGTTCTGCCGTGCGCGTTCCTTCGATGTGGCGTTCTACCCAGGCATGCGCGCCAGCGAGGCGAACCGCTACCACCTGCTGGAGGCGCCCGATTTCCTCGTTGGTGCCGTGGCGCTGCTGGGCCCGCAGCGCCGGCAGTTCATCGACCAGTACAAGTTCCACATCGAGCCGGCCACCGACGACAGTCCGCACTTCTTCCGCTTCTTCAAATGGGATGCCGCCGCGGAGATATTCGCGTTGCGCGAGCAGGGCGGCATGCCGCTGCTTGACTGGAGCTACCCGCTGCTGGTGGCGACGCTGCTGCAGGCGGTCGCCGCCAGCGTGCTGCTGATCCTGCTGCCGCTGGCGTTTTCGCGTTGCCGGCGCACCCTGCCGCGCGCGCCCGTGGCGCTGTACTTTCTCGCCATCGGTTTCGCCTTCATGTTCATGGAGATCGCCTTCATCCAGAAGTTCGTGTTGTTCCTGTCCCATCCGCTGTATGCGGTGGCGGTCGTGCTGTGCGCCTTCCTGCTGTTCGCCGCGCTCGGCGGCTGGCTGGCCGGGCGCGCGCCGGCGGCGAAGAACGTCACCGTGGCGGTGATGGCGATGGGCACGCTGGCCGTCCTCTATCTCGCCCTCCTGCCCGGCCTGTTCCAGGCGCTCATCCATCTGCCCGACGCGGCGAAGATACTCATTGCCGTGCTGCTGATCGCGCCGCTGGCGCTGTGCATGGGCGTGCCGTTCCCCACCGGCATGCAGCGGCTGGCGGATACATGCGATGCCGCCATTCCCTGGGCGTGGGCGATCAACGGCTTCGCCTCGGTGGTGGGCGCGGTGCTCGCCACGCTGCTCGCGATCCATCTGGGCTTCGGCGCGGTGATCATGCTGGCGGCCCTGACCTACGCCGCGGCCAGTCTGGCGCTGAGGAGGTTCGCATGACGTGCCGTGCGGTGGCGGGATGCGCATGATGTGGCAGCTGCTGGGCGTGCTGGCGGCGGCCTATGGCGCGCTCGCACTGCTGCTGTATCTCACGCAGTCCGGCATGGTGTTCTATCCCGAGACCGGGCGCGAGCTTGTCGCCACGCCGGCACAGTTGAGCCTGCCCTTTGAAGACCTCCGCTTGAAGACATCCGACGGCGTCGACCTGCACGGCTGGTTCGTTCCGGCCGCGCAGGCGCGCGGCACGGTGCTGTTCCTGCATGGCAACGCGGGCAACATTTCGCACCGTCTCGATTCGGTTCAGATGTTCCATCGTCTCGGCTACAGCACGCTCATCTTCGATTATCGCGGCTACGGCAATAGCGGCGGCACGCCCGGCGAACAGGGAACCTATCGCGATGCCGCCGCCGCGTGGCGCTACCTGACCGACCAGAGGCAAGTCCCCGCCTGCCGCATCGTGCTGTTCGGCGAATCCATGGGCGGCGCCATCGCCGCGCAGCTGGCCGCGCATGAAAGGCCGGCCGCGCTGGTGATCGCCTCCGGCTTCACTTCCGTGCCCGATATGGCGCAACACCTCTATCCGTGGCTGCCGGTGCGCTGGCTGGCGCGCATCCGCTACGACACGCTGGGCTACCTGCGCACGCAGACTGCGCCGGTGCTGATCGCCCACAGCCCGCAGGACGAGATCGTGCCGTACGCGCACGGACAAGCCCTGTTCGCCGGGGCCAATCCGCCTAAACAGTTCCTCGAACTGGCTGGCGGCCATAACGACGGTTTCATCTTCATGCGCGAGGCATGGGTCGGCGTGCTGGCAGAATTTCTGGGCAAACAAGTGGGCGCGGCCTGTGGCGAGTGAGACGAGGATTTTATGAACCCGCACCGGCACGACATCGAAAAACTCTATGCGCACCTGCACAGCAGCGCGCAAGGATTGTCGCAGGCAGAAGCTTTGCTGCGCCTGGCAAGGTACGGTGCCAACCAGATCGAGAAGATCGCCGAGCAGTCCCTGGTCGGCAAGCTGCTCAAGGAATTCACCCATTTCTTCGCGCTGATCCTGTGGCTGGCCGCAGGCCTGGCATTCTTCGCCGAATGGCGCGACCCGGGGCAGGGCATGGCGATGCTGGGCTATGCCGTGATCGGCGTCATCGTCGTCAACGGCCTGTTTTCGTTCTGGCAGGAATACCGCGCGGAGAAGGCGCTGGCCGCGCTGCGCAACCTGCTGCCGCGCCACACCACCGCAATGCGCGACGGTCGCGCCGTGCAACTGCCGGTGGCGGAACTGGTGCCGGGGGACGTGGTGCTGCTCGCGGCGGGCGACGACGTGCCCGCCGACTGCCGCCTGATCGAGGCCTTCGGTGTGCGCGTCAACACCGCCACGCTCACCGGCGAATCGCGCCCCAAGGCGCGCGACATCATCACGACCAGCGAAGAGCAGGTCGCACTGCGCCGCGACGTCCTGCACGCCGGCACCTCGCTGATCTCGGGCGAGGCGAAAGCCATGGTGTACGCCACCGGCATGCACACCGAGTTCGGCAACATCGCGCGCCTCACGCAAACGCTGCACGAGCCGATGTCGCCGCTGCAAATGGAGATCGCGCGCCTGTCGCGGCTGGTGGCGCTGTTCGCCCTGCTGCTCGGCGCCGTGTTCTTCCTCATCGGGCAATGGATCGGTCTGTCGTTCTGGGCGAACCTGGTGTTCGCCATCGGCATCATCGTCGCCAACGTGCCGGAAGGCCTGCTGCCCACCGTCACCTTGTCGCTAGCGCTGGCGACGCAGCGCATGGCGAAGAAGAACGCACTGGTGCGCCACCTGCCCGCCGTGGAGACGTTGGGCGCTGCCACCGTGATCTGCAGCGACAAGACCGGCACGCTGACGCAGAACCGCATGAGCATCAGGCAGGTGTATTTTTCCGGGGAGTTGCGGACGCCTGAAGAGTTATGGATTGGACACCCCGAACCTTCAAACCCGTTCGTCCTGAGCTTGTCGAAGGAACGAACGGCGCACAACTCCGTGGACATTCCCCCTTCGACAGGCTCAGGGCGAACGGAGCCTAGGTCTGTGGACATTCCCCCTTCGACAGGCTCAGGGCGAACGGATTTTGTGAATTCTCCTGCCGAACCCCTCTTCGCCATCATGCGCCACTGCCACGACCTGC
>JBQGEN010000224.1:0-7159 GCA_052039615.1 Sideroxyarcus sp.
CGGTAAGCGAGGGTGCGCGTCGCCAGCTGTACCAGATCGTGCGCGAGTAGGGGGGGGCGCGTCCGTGGGGCGGATGGCATGGAATTCTATGGTCGGAAGTTGCATATGATGATTCGCGCTGTATAGATTCTTGCGCTGGCGGGATTGCTGTCCGCGCCCGCATCCTTCGCCGTGCAATGCAGCGGGGGCGGCCCCAGGCCGGCCTGGGTGGACAGTCCGGAGACGGTCACCGCCGGATATTTTTTTGCGGCCGGGGTGTCGGATGACCCGCGCGCACCATTGTCCGAGCGCATCGCGACGGCCAAGCAGAATGCGATAAAGAACCTTTCCGAAATGATCGAGGTTACGGTCAGAAATTCGCTGGTGCTGGAACAGGCAAGCCGGAATGTGGCCGGGAAGGAGCTCACCGATTCCACCCTGCTTTCCATCACCCGGACTTCGACGAGCGCCTCCCTGCGCAACGTGGAAGCCGTCGCGACCTGGGAAGATCCGGATACCTGCGCCATCTGGCTGCGGGCGCGGGTGTCCGCAAGCCATGTCGAGCAGGGCAAGCGCGAGGGCTTGGCCAAGACCCTGTTTGGTGTTCTGAAAGAGCAGATCGCGGCGGTGCAGGATGAGCGCGCGCCGTTGGACGATCGTTTGTCCGCAGTGGATGCCGCGCTGGAGATGCTGCCAAGGATCGCGCTGGAATTCGTCCCTGAGGCGAGTTCCGGGGATCATTACCTGCAACTGCTGAACCGGTTCAAACAGGCGCTGCAACTGAGGCGCGATGAGCGGAATCAGGCGCAAGCGGCGTTGAACGCGGCGGACATGCAGGTCAACCAGGCATCGACGCAGACTGGCGAAATCGAGAAATCCAGATCGCTGGGCGCGGCTGCCGCTGCCTACAGGACCCTGCTGGCCAGGCACGGCAACGGACTGTCCCCGGTGTTCGAACCCGGCGACATCCTGTTCCGGCTGGGCGAGGTCGAGGAGTTGCGGGGCAGTTCCTGCGGGGCGAAGAGCTACTACCAGCAGGCGGCGGAATCCGCACAGATCAACGACCGTCGCGAGATCGCCCGGAACAAGGCGGCAACGCTGGTCTGCTCCGCAGAGGACATGGAAAAGACCCTGTGGCGGCAGTATTTCGAAGGGCGCCCCACCCTGCTGGTGTGCTACTTCAGCGCCGGGGCCGCCAAGGGGGCGTGGAACAAGGCCTGCGACGGCCTGAACAACATCGTGCGTCCGCTGGGCGCCGACGTCGTCGTCAGAAACCGGGCGCTGTCGCCGGCGCAACTGCAGCTGCTGCAGAGGGGCGAGATACCCGTGGAGTTGGGTGAGCCGGGCCGGCTGGTGTTGGGTGTCGTCGCGCTGGGGAAGATGAAGTCCCGCGTCGATCGCGAATCGCGCGGGAACGAGTATCAGTTCGAGGGCGGGATGACCTCTTTCGTGCTGGAGGGCGGTTCGGCGGTGTTTTCCGACCGCTTTCAGGGTACGACCGGCTGGAATCCGATCTCGGGGGAGATGGTGATGGACGTGCTGGGCATCAATGTGGTCAAGCGCTGGCGCGACAAATTCTCAAAATTCCTGCGCCGTGAGCTGAATCCGTGACGGCGCATGGCATGTCCAATGCGGGGTGCCGACGGCGCCCGCCCGGGTGTCCTTGTGGCTTTTTCCGCTATAATGTAAATTCGTGTTCAGACGGTTCGTTTCGCTAACTCAAAAGGAGTGTCTCCAAATGTCAAAGCTCACCAATATGCTGTTGATTTCCGTTGTCGCGCTGGGCGTCGTCGCCTGTTCGTCCACGCCGCCCAAGGCGGAAAAAGTGGCCGAGTGCGTGTTCCCGGGTTCTGACAGGGCTGCGCCTTTGTGGGTCTGCGATGCGCCGGTCGAGGGCATGACCGTGGGGGCGGTGGGCTCAGCGCCCAAATCGGATGCCGGTATCGCGTTCATGAAGCAGATGGCTGCCACCGAGGCGCGCGTGCAGCTGGCGCAGAACATGAAAGTGCAAGTGCAGAACATGATCAAACAATATGCCGAAACCACCGGCGCCGCGAACGCGGAGACCGTGGATCGCGTGAACACCTCGGTCACCAAGCAGATCACCGACCAGACGCTGCAGGGCACCAAGATATTCCGCAGCATCGCCGGTCCGGACGGTACCATGTACGTGCTGGTGGGCCTGGACGAGGCCGGCGCGCAGAAACTCACCGAGACGGCAGTCAAGACCAGCATGAACAACGACCAAGCGGCCTGGCAGCAATTCAAGGCGCAAAAAGGCCAGGATGAACTGGCGGCCGAGATCGCCAAGCAGAAGGTCGGTGCCGGACAGTAAATGGGTACGGCTCCGCAGGGATGCGGAGCCGTTTTTCTTGCAGGGTTTGAGGGTCGGGTCTTTCCGGGTATTCCATGTTGACTATGTTTGAGCAGTTCCGTGCCATGCTGCGCAATGCCTCCATGGTGTTGGCTTTTGCCGCTTTTTCGTCCAGTTGCGCGTTCGCCGCTTCATTTACGATCGAACCCGACCTGTTGAGCGATTTGCGCGACCAGCGCGTGCTGCTTGCCGGCAAGGTGAGGGAGCTGGACGAGGTGAGCAAGCAGATCGTCGTCGCGCAGGCGGACAAACGCGCCGCAACGGCATCGATCCGTCGTCTGGAAGGCGAAAGCGAGCAGGCCCGGAGCAAACTGGAAAAGCTGCAGGCGTTCGATCGTGATAATCCCGGCATGATCTCGCGCGAGCAGGTCGTTGCCGCCGAGGATCAGAACAGTCAGGCGTTCAGCGCCCTGAAGGCAGCCAGGGACAAGAAATCCGGGGCCGAGGCCAGAATCAATTCGCTCAGCGTCGATTCGAGTGCCAAGTACGCCGAATTCCTGCGGTTGCAAAAGTCCTTTGAAAGAGATGTCGATCGCGTGGTCGATACCCAGCTGCAGGAGCGCCTGCGCGTGCTGCAAGTGAAGAAAGAAGTCTCGGCCACCGAAAGGGTGGCCTGTGGCGACGATTCGATCCCGGTGTGCAAGGAGCGTTCGAAGAAGGCCGTCGAATTGAAAGCATCGGAGATGGGCTCCGTGGTGTTCGTCAATTCCCTGACCGAGGTCAAGAACTTCAAGCTCAGCAAGGAAGAGCTGCGCAGCGAGGTGCAGGCCACGCTTTCGAACAAGGTGTTCTCCAACCAGCACATGGTGGGCGAGACCGAATACGAAACGACCATCACCGCCAGTGTCGAGCCGGTCATTGGCGATACCCTGCGCGAACAGATGGCCTTGGGAATACGCTCCCAAGTCTACGATATGGTCGGCGGCAGGATCGATTTTTCGCAGGTGCAGGACCCCTCGCAATTCTCCGAAGATCAGGAGAGCGAGGCGCCCGTGAGAGCAGCCAAGGTCAGGAAGAAAAAAGTAGTGCAAGAGGAAGCGGTGGAGGAGGTGGAGGTGGCGCCACGCCAGCCGGCACCTGCCCCAGCCCCTGCCCCTGCGCCCGTGCGCAGGCTGGAAAAGCCGACGTTCACTTTTTGATGTTTGATTAACTATAACCAGGGAGAACAAATGAAAAAATCAATTTTGATGTCCAGCGTGTTCGTTGCCGCCGCACTCGTGTCGCAATCCGCACTGGCGGAATTCAAGATACGGGCCGGGGCAGCCAGCACCAGCTATGAGCTGAGTGGTGACTACATCACGGCGAAATCTGATTACACCCCGATAAACGTTGGTTTGACCTATGCGGCTGACAACGGTTTTTACGTCGACTTGGCTGGTTCGAGCGGGTCGGGCGAGCATGATGGGTGGGGATTTCTCGGTTATCCGGCGGAAGAGTTCAAACGTGAGGACTATGCGCTGATCGCAGGCAAGAGCTTCCTTAACCAGAACAACGGGATCGCGGGGACTTTTTACGGCGGTTTGAAGAACGGCAAAACCACGCTGGGTGCGCAGAATGTACCTTTTGTTGCTTGGTACTCAGAGACCTTTGAAACGACAGGGGTGGTTTTCGGCGGGGGTGTCAGTTTTCCCATCGCGCAGGGCAGCGCGGGTGCCGTGGGCGTGAACCTCGGCCTGGGCATCATGACGGCGAAATGGAAGGACGACACCGGTTTTGATGTGGATTCCGATACTGCCGTCGGAGGTAGTTTCGGGGTGAGCTATACCTTCCCGTTCACATCCAACTTTGGCATCGTCGCTGATTACAAATACAACGCCTACAGCTATGACTTTGGCGGCGACACTGCCAATCCGTTCACCGTCAAGGAAAATATCAGTGCGCTCGGGGCCTCGCTCTACGCGAAGTTCTGATAGTTGCTGATGCCTGTCGCTATACTCCGCAACGCGATCGCCGTCCTGGTCGCAGCCCTGCTCTTGCTGGGCTGCGCCGGGGCGGGGCCGCAAGCGGGTAATGAGGCGCATGTTGCGGGCGCGCCTTCCTGGGTGCTGAACCCGGACAAGCCGGGTTACCAGAGCGTCGTCGCTTCCGCTCCGAAGCAGGATTGGGGCGGGCATGCCGCGCAGTATCGCGTGGCGGAGATGAAGGCGCGGCAGGAACTGGCGCAGATGGTGCGCGTGCGGGTGGAGTCTACGCAGCAGTACGCGACCGAAGATCGTGCCGGCAGAGTCAGGCGTGCGGCCGATGTGGGGACGAGACTGCAGAGTAGCGTCGATCTTAGCCTCGAAGCGGCACGCGTCATCGAGGAATGGACCGATCCGCAAAGCGGCGAGTTGTACATCTGGCTGGTCACGCCTGCCCCATGACTTGCCGCTGCCTTTTGCGGGTTTACAGATTCATCCCTTGCACGCAAGGGAGGTAGTGGGGATGGGCAGCTTTGTGCTGCCCTTTCTGTTTGTAGAATGTCACGTGTGACAATGAAGGAGATGCATCTATGCGCAAATCTGTTTTCATCCTGTTTGCCCTGCTCGCCGTTGCGGGCGTGTCCGCCTGTGCCAAGGCGCCGGCCACGCACGTGAACGCCCCGGAAACGCAGCGCAGCCACGCCGAAGGCGCGCAAGAGGAACTGTCATCGGAAGTGCGCAAATGAAGACCGCCCTGCGTGCCGCCGGATTGAGATCGGGCTTCATCGCCTGCCTGGCCGCTCTTGTCATCGCGAACGCCAGCCTTGCTGCGGATGACCGCATCGAGGTCGTCAAGGCGGAAGGCGAAGTGGTGAGCAGCGACGCCTCCGGCAAGGGCGAAGACGCGGTGGCTTCCAGAAGTATTATCTCCCCCGGAAAGGTTCTGGCGACGGGGCCGAATGGCCGCGCCGTGGTGCGCATGGGCAATGCCGGCATCATCGTGCTCGAGAAGAACAGCAAGATCGAGATCGGCCGCGAACAGGACCACGCCGGTTTCTTGCGGCAGCTCACCGGCATGATCTATTACGCGCTGAACGCGATCAAGGGAGATCAGCGGAAACTGGAAGTGCGGACCAGGACGGCCACCATCGGCGTGCGCGGCACGCGTTTTCTGATCGCGGATCTGCCGGAGCGCAACGAGATCGGTATGCGCAAGGGTCTGGTTAGCGTCACCAGTCTGGAGGGCGAGTTCGAGATCCACCGCAAGGCCGAGCAGGACGAGTTCTCGGCCTACAAGCAGGAAGCCAGGGATGCGATCGCCAAGCAGAAGCGCGAATTCGACGAATACAAGGCCAGCACGGAGCGTGAATTCGTCGAGTACAAACGCGAGTTCAGCCTGGGGGCGAACCGCATGGCGAGCTTCGACGGCAACCGTGTGCAGGACCGTCCGCTCAGCGCCGAGTCCATCAAGGACATGGAATCCATCGAGTCCTATGCCGAGGCGTGGCTGAAAGAAGTGCGCGACTGATGGGGCGTGGTGCATGAATCGTAGTTGCGCTGCCTTGCTCGGCACGCTGTTCCTGCTTTTGTCGGCGTGCGCGACGAGTGTCCGGGAAGCGGCCAGCGAAAGGCCGGCGTGGATAGACAACCCCGGCAACGGGGTGTCGGCCTCGGCCGGCATGCATGTGCGCGGCCGCGCCGCGCAGGAGGCGTTGGCTATCCTGCGCGCCAGGGAAGAGTTTGCGAAGCGCTTCGGCGTGAGCATACGCTCCGCGCAGACGCTCTCGACGACCGTGGCGAGCGGCCGCGCCAGCACCGTCGGTTCGCAGCTTGCGCAAGAGGAAACCCGGCAGGAAGGGGTAAAGGCAGTGGTCAAGGCGAAGTGGCGCGATCCGCATGACGACGTGTTGTGGGTGTGGCTGGTGCCGAGCGAGCAATGAAAGCACACGGAGGACACATGCGAGAGATCGATCGTGTACTGGCAGCAACGTTGCTTCTTGCCGCGAGCCTGCCGGCCGGGGCGGCCCCTGCCCAGGGCGAGTACGAGGCCTACCGCCGCCAGCAACTGCAGGCCGCGCAACAACTCAGGACGGAATTCCAGGCGTACAAGGAAAAGCAGGACGGCGAGTTCGCCGATTTCCTGAAAAGCCAGTGGCGCGAATTCGAGACCTTTCAGGGCAAGGTTCGCATCAAGGAGCCCAAGCCCAAGCAGGTGCCGGTGGCGCCTCCCGTTGCTCCCGTTCAGCCCATGGCAAAACCGCCGGTCCCGCAGCCGGTTGCCCCCGCGCCGGTCCCGGACGTTCGGGCGAAACCTGAGCCCGTTACGCCGCCGGCACCGCCCGTGGTAGCCCCTCCGGTGGTGGTTGCTCCCGTCGTTTCGCCCGTCGTGCCGCCTCCGCCGCCGCCCCAGCCGAAACCGGTACCGGTCGCCGCGGACACGCTGGAGGTCGTTTTCTTTGGCAACCCGGTGAGCTTCGTCTTTGATCCGCAATGGAAGTCATATCGCTTGTCCGGCGGCGCCAGGCCGGAAGCGATGAGCGCGTTCTGGCTGATGATGAGTGGCAGTAGATACGAGCCGACGCTTCGGGCCATCGACGAGGCGCGCAGCAGGTTGAAGCTCGACGACTGGGGCTACGTCACGCTGTGGCGCAGCGTGGCGCAGGCATTGCAGCCGGAGCGCAAGGCGGAACAGAACCTGCTGCTGTGGTATTTCCTCGTCAAGTCCGGCTACGACGTGCGTCTGGGCTACGCCGGCCAGGACGTACACCTGTTCGTTGCGGTCAGGCAGCAGGTGTATTCGACCAAGTTCACCGCGGTCGGCAAGCAGACCTACTATGCCGTGCTGGCGGCAGACCGCGGTGACAGCATCCGCAGTTTCTACACCTACGAAGCCAGCTATCCGGTC
>JBQGEN010000225.1:0-11308 GCA_052039615.1 Sideroxyarcus sp.
GTCGGCAATCCCACGCTGGCGTTCGAGTTCGCGCAGCTGCCGTCGGCAGGCGTGGGCTTGGCGCGTCTTGAATTCATCATCAACAACCTGATCGGCATCCACCCCAAGGCGGTGCTGGAGCACAACAAGCTGCCGGCCAAGCTGCAGGAAGCCGTGCAGCAGCGCGCCGCGGGTTATGCCAGTCCGGAAGAGTTCTATGTGGAGAAGATCACCGAAGGCGTCGCCACGCTGGCGGCCGCGTTCTGGCCGAAGAAGGTCATCGTGCGCATGTCCGACTTCAAGTCGAACGAGTACCGCAAGCTGATCGGCGGCGACATCTACGAGCCGATGGAAGAGAACCCGATGATCGGCTTCCGCGGCGCCGGCCGTTATGTGGCGGCGAATTTTTCGGATTGTTTCGAACTGGAATGCCGCGCCATGAAGCGCGTGCGCGAGAAGCTGGGCTACACCAACGTCGAACTGATGATCCCGTTCGTGCGCACCGTGAATGAAGCGAAGGAAGTCGTCGCCACGCTGGAGAAACACGGCCTGAAGCGAGGCGAGAACGGACTGCGCCTGATCATGATGTGCGAGATCCCGTCCAACGCGCTGCTGGCGGAAGAGTTCCTGCAGCACTTCGACGGCTTCTCCATCGGCTCCAACGACTTGACCCAGCTCACGTTGGGCTTGGACCGCGATTCAAGCCTGGTGGCGGACCGTTTTGACGAGCGCGATGCGGCGGTGAAGGCGCTGCTGAAGATGGCGATCACGACCTGCAACCGTTTGGACAAATACGTAGGCATCTGTGGACAAGGCCCGTCCGATCACTTCGACTTTGCGCAGTGGTTGATGGAAGCCGGCATCCAGACCATGTCGCTCAATCCCGACACGGTGATCGAGACCTGGCGCAGGTTGGCCGAGAAAGGAATTGCCAAGCCTTAAAAACTTGGCGACCACGGCAGCCGGATCGAGGTGAGTCCGGCTGCCGTAACCTCCAACCGGGCACGCAATGTGCGCGGTATCACCAGTAAGTGCGTTCCTTTGCCCCTCCCCCATCCCACTCTCCCCTTTTGGGGGGAGGGGTCTTTTTTTGCATTTTGATTATGGATTTGGCACTTACCGAAACCGCACCTTAACAGAAGAACCCCGTGCCGGGCCAGAGCGTCCCGGAGCGAGACAGGAAAGAACCCGGCCTGTCCGGAAATGAGATGGTCCCGGAAAATGCCGCGTTCCGGCAGGTGATTCCCATAACTCTTTCTGATTGCAGTTTCGTGACAACAGCCAGCGCTGTTGCGGGTTTGAGACGGTCGCGTGAAATTTTTGTTACAAGTCGGGTTTGGAAAATTTCTTCGGCAGAATCCGCTCCGAATTCTCACTCAGGGAATTTACTTGATGCCTTCAGCGAGCCGCTGATCGGATCGAACAACCTAAACTCAAGGAGCTTCAAGATGCAAAAGAAATTCATCGTATTGGCGATCACCGCCGCGTTCTCCGCACCGGCGTTCGCCGATAACAGCAACTTTTCTTTCTACGGCGCGGCTGACGTGTCCTACGACGTGGTCACCACCGGCGACGGCACGACCACTGCCAACGGCGCCACTGCGGTCACCGGCGTGACCAAGCAGGTGGTATCGAGCAACGTGTCCAAGTTCGGTTTCAAGGGCGCCGAGGACTTGGGCGACGGCCTGTCCGCCATCTGGCAGATCGAGCAGCAGGTCAACATCGACGACGCCGCGAAGAACACCTTCGCCAGCCGCAACACATTCGCCGGTTTGAAGAGCGACAGTCTGGGCACCGTGCTGCTGGGCATCCATGACACCCCGTACAAGATATCCACGCGCCGGCTGGACGTGTTCGGCGACAACCTAGCCGACAATCGCGCGCTGCTCGGCATCAAGCCCAACGGCAGCAGCGGCCTGGGTTTCGAGCTGCGCCCCTCCAACGTGTTGGCCTATATCAGCCCGTCTTTCGCGGGCGTGACCGCAGCGATCGCCAGGGTCAATCTGGGCGAAGCCAATGTCAACAGCACGCAACGCAATAGCAGCGCGTTGAGCCTGGCCGTGATGTATGACGTCGCGCCTTTCTATGCCGCCGTGGCGCATGAGTCGCACAAGCTGGAAAGCCTGGCGGTGGGTGCCAAGGAATCCGCCAATCGCGCGGGCTTCGGCTACAGCCAGCAGGAGTTCTCGGTCGGCGTCGTGTACGAGCAGACCACCGACAACTTCGGCGCCGGCGGAGCCGACTCCGTGGGCCACAACGCATACTACGTGGGCGGCAAGATCAACGTCGGCAGCATGGACGCCGTGAAGCTGGCGTATGGCAAGGCAGGCGAGCTGGGCAGCGGCGCGGCGCAGATCGTGGACAGCGGCGCGAGCCAGGTCTCGATCGGCTACGACCACGGCCTGAGCAAGCGCACCAAACTGTATGCCCTGTACACCAAGATCACTAATGGCAAGGGCATCAACTACGGCTTCTCGCAGAACTCCGGTGCCGCCAGCACTTCTTCCGGCTACGGCACCTCGCCTTCCGCAATCTCGCTGGGCCTGAAGCACGCCTTCTGATTCGACTCCGGTCGTCCTGAAAGGTCGGAACGGACACCCTCGGGTGTCCGTTTTTTTTTGGCAAATATCCAAACCCAAAGACGGAGTCATTTAGTCGGGAACGCCCGCGCCTATTGACTTACATCAAATGTAGCAAAAAAGACACAAATCAGCGTTTTATTATGAAGCAGACATTGAAACGACAAGGAAGAGGGTGATACCTTGCGCCTCGGACTAGGCGGGATAACCACCGAGCCAAAAGTTTTTCGCGAGGGATTGGCCCTCACGAAAAAGTAAACCCTGAGGAGATTTTTCAAATGCAAAAGAAACTCATCGCTTTAGCTGTAGCTGCTGCTTTCTCCGCACCGGCATTCGCCGATGTGACCGTGTACGGCATCGTTGACGCTGCGGTTGTCCGCGCGACAGCTGACGGCCAAAAGAGCGACATGCTCGCTTATTCCGGTGGTCTGTCTCAGTCCCGCATCGGCGTGACAGGCGCAGAAGACCTGGACAACGGCATGAAGGCTATTGTCAAGCTGGAATATGCTCTGGACACACAAACGTCCGATAGCCTTGGCGCTGCTCGTCAGGAAATGCTGGCTGTGGCTGGCGGTTTCGGCACCGTTGCTACCGGCTACCTGCAAACCACCGGCTATGACTTCGCCGTCAAGTTCGACCCGACCTCCGGTTCCACCGTATCTCCGCTGCAGAACGTCACCAAGGGCCGCTTCCTGGTCGGTTCCGCTGCGATCGCTGCACGTGCTCAACGCGCACTGGCCTACATCTCTCCCGAGATGGCCGGCGTGACCGTTGCCTGGAACCATTCGACTTCCCTGGCTGGCCTGGGCAACCTGACCGTGAATAGCGCTAACGCTGACGTCAAGAGCACCGCAACCCTGATCTCCGCAACCTACACTGGCGTTGCAAATCTGGTTGTCGGCGGCGTGTATGCCGTGGCCAACATCGCCGCTCCTAACAGCAACATCAAGGACCTGGCTCTGGGCGCTTCCTATGACCTGACCGTCGTCAAGCTGATGGGTACCTACCAGACCTCCAAGGTTGACGCGGGTGGCGCAAATACCGACAAGGCTCTGTCCTTCACGGCCGTTGCACCGGTTGGTCCTGGCGCTGTGGTCGCGACCTATGCCAAGAACACCATCGACAGCACTGCTGGCGCTGACAGCGCTAACGGTCTGACACTGGCATGGCTGCAAGGTCTGTCCAAGACCACCACTCTGTACGCTGCCTACTCCAAGATGAGCCAGGATTCCGGCACAAATGCATACAGCGTGATCGGCAACGCCTTGGCTGGCGGCGCAATGACCGCTGGCGGCAGCTCCACTATGCTGGCTGTGGGCCTGAAGAAGACGTTCTAATCTGGTTTTCCCGGTGTAGTAATCCGGTAATTCCGGCTTGAACTGAAACGGCCACCTTCGGGTGGCCGTTTTTATTTGACAGGGCATCGGCGAATGCCTAAATTGCCCCTATACACAACAGGAGGATGTCATGCTGAATCTGGACCGTCTGATCGTCGAATTCGACAAGGGGCTGCGCACCCTGTTCGCCAAGGCGCCGACCGCGCGCCCTTATCCCGACGCGGAAATCGCCGATGCGGAAATGAGTGAGGCCGAGAAGAAACATGCGGCCGCGCTGATGCGTATCAACCACACCGGCGAGATCTGCGCGCAGGCCCTGTATCAGGGGCAGGCGCTGACCGCGAAAGATCCGGTGGTGGAGGCGAAGCTGAACCATGCGGCGTGGGAAGAAACCGAGCACCTGGCTTGGACCTCGCACCGCGTGTACGAACTGGGCGGCCGCCTGAGCATGCTCAATCCCTTGTGGTACACGGGTTCATTGGCGCTGGGCGCGCTGGCCGGCGCGCTGGGCGACAAGTGGAACCTGGGCTTTCTGGCCGAGACCGAGCGTCAGGTCGGCTCGCATCTGCAGCATCACCTAGATACCCTGCCGCCGCAGGATGCCAAGAGCCGCGCCGTGGCGCAACAGATGTACGTGGACGAGGTTGGTCACGCCGACATGGCGGTGGAACTGGGTGCGGCGGAACTGCCGTTGCCGGTGAAGCTGGCGATGCGCGGGATGTCGAAGGTGATGACGAAGACGGTGTATTGGGTTTGAAGTGGCGCGGGCAAGAATATGCCCACGTGCCTCACCGCGAATGATTTGCTCCCCTCTCCCGCAGGCGGGAGAGAGGACGTAGAGAAGTCACCCTTCCACGATCTCGAAATCGTGCGTCACTTTGGCCGTCTTGCCCAGCATGATGGAGGCCGAGCAGTATTTCTCCGACGACAGCAGGATGGCGCGTTCGACCTGTTCGCGGCGCAGGTTCTTGCCGGTCACCACGAAGTGCAGGTGGATGCCGGTGAATACCTTGGGGTCGGTCTCGGCGCGCTCGGACTGGATGTCCACCACGCAATCGGTGATCTGTTGGCGCGACTTCTTCAGGATGTTCACGACGTCGTAAGCGGTGCAGGCGCCGGTGCCGATCAGCAGCATCTCCATCGGCCGTGGTCCCAGGTTGCGTCCGCCGCCCGCGGGCGGGCCGTCCATCAGGACCGCGTGGCCGCTCTCGGTCTCACCGAGGAAGGAAACTTGTTCTACCCATTTGATGCGAGCTTTCATGGTGTGGCTCCCGAAAAATCACAGCTTCGATTTTAACTGATACCAGAGCATCCCGATCAACTCGTGCACGAAAATCCTGCTGTCGCGCAAGGCGTGGGCATCCGGCATGAACGTCAGCAAATCGGTGCGGTGGCGCGTGGTGTAGGCGGTGGGCGCGGGGATGACCTCGAACCCCGCAGCCCGGAAGGTCTGCGCCGCACGCGGCATGTGCCAGGCATGGGTGACGAGATAGATGCGGTTCATGCCGGCTGGCGCCAGCAGCCGCCGGCTCAGGCGCGCGTTCTCCAGCGTGTTGCGCGATGCGTCATCCATCCATCGCACCGGCACCGCGAATTCCTGTTCCAGCACCTGTTTCATTTGCTCCGCCTCGGACGTGTCGTTGCCGAGGGGCGCGCCGCCGCTGACCAGGATGGGCCTGCCGGTCTCGCGCCGCAGTCTGGCGGCGAAGCGCAGGCGCACCAATGTGATCTCACTGACCGTGTCCTTCCCGCCATATTCGGGCGCGTGGAAATAGGTGCCGCCGCCGAGCACGACGATGGCATCCGCCTGCGGTTTGTTGATACCGATGACGGTGGGTTCGCCCTCCAGTCCCTGCAGCAGGGCTTCGGCGAAGTAGGGCGTGGCGAGCAGCCAGAGCAAGGCAACAGATGTCGTGAGCAGCATGCGCGCCAGGTACGGTCGTTTGTGCCAGTACCACAGGCCCAGCGCCGCGATCAGCAGCAGGTTGAGCGGCGGTAACAGCAGTGCGCCGATCAGGTTGGTAAGGAACCAGGACATGTGGCGGGACCATCGAAGTTGGATGCGCGGCATTATGGCAGATGGAAACGCGTGGGCGCGCCGTAGCGCCTCCGGTCGCAGTCGCCAATGCCGGGCGCCGCATCCGGCAGGTAGAATGCCACGCTGGGACATCAATGCTATGGGACAGTGATGCAAAGGCAGGGCAATGCGAGGGAGATACGGCTGGAGACGCGGCATCGACCGTCCGGCGTTAATGCGCGCTTCGCCGGTGCGGGGCTGGCGTTCGCAGACTATGTGCAGCGCACACAGGCCATGCTGCGCGCGGTGCATGCCGGCAAGCACGAGCAGGAGAAGATCGTTGCGGGCAACTCTCCTTTCGACTTGTATCCCGCCGGCGATTTCCAGAAGGGGCGCGACAAACCTTACAGACGCGGCGTGCTGCTGACGCATGGCCTCACCGATTCCCCCTATTTCATGCGCCATCTGGCGGCGTTCTTTCAGGATAACGGCTTCCGGGTCATGGCGGTGCTGTTGCCGGGACATGGAACCCAGCCCGGCGATTTGCTCGAAGTGCGCCGGCAGGAATGGGCGAAGGCAGTCGCCTATGGCGCGGATTGTCTGGCGGCGGAAGTGGACGAGCTCTATCTGGCGGGCTTTTCGGCGGGCGCGGCGCTGAGCATTCTGCACAGCCTGCGCGACGAGCGCGTGCGCGGGCTGCTGTTGTTCTCGCCGGCGCTGAAGGTCCCGCCGCGCGCGCGCTCTGCGCACTGGCACCGCTGGTACAGCTGGCTGATGCCGTTGGCGAAATGGGCGCATATCAGGCCCGATGCCGACCTTTACAAGTACGAGTCGCTCACCAAGAACAGCGTTGCCCAGGTATATGCGTTGAGCCGGGAACTCGACGCGGCGTTGCGGAACCATGACGTCGCCATCCCGGTGTTCGCTGCCGCCAGCGCGGACGATGTGACCATAGATACGTCGGCGATACCGGAGTTCATGGCGCGTGCGTGCCATCCGGCCAGCGCGCTGGTGCTGTACACCACCAGCGGTGAGCGTCCGCCAGGCATCGCACCGGAAAAACTGGAACTGGTCGACAGCGTGGTGCCGGAGCAGAGGATCGTCAGTTCCGCGCATACGGCCATCGTGCTCCCCCCGGAAGATCCGTACTACGGCGCGGGCGGCGAGTACGTCAGTTGCTCGCATTACTATGGCGAGGACATGAAAAAATACGAGGCCTGCAAGAACAGGTCCGCGGAAGCGTGGCAGGGGGAGATCAGCAAGGCCAACCTCGCGATCGGCGTCCTGCGCCGCCTGATGTACAACCCGAACTTTGCGGCGCTCAAGCTTTCCATGAAAAGGTTCATCGACAGCCTGGAGTGACCCCGTTCCCCCGCATGCAGCGGAGCGGGAAAGGGAAGATGCATCCTTCTCTTGACGCTCCGGGGCGGGCGGGGGGATATTGAACACCGTCGTTGTCCGGAAAGCAGCCCGGCAGGCTTCGCCGCACCGGTATTTCCCCGCCTGAACACGAGGGAGCGCATGGTGAACTCGCTGAATGACACCACCGATACTTTGCTGGCCACCATCCGGCGCCTCGTTGCCGAACTGCGCTCGCGTCCCGAGGCGACCATCGCAGTCACGCTGGACAGTTCGCTGGAACGGGATCTGGGCATCGACAGTCTCGGGCGCGTGGAATTGCTCGCACGCATAGAGCAGGTCTTCGGGGTCAGCCTGCCGGAACGGGTATTTGCCACTGCCGAAACGCCGCGCGATCTGCTGCAGGCGTTGCTGGCCGCAGCACCCGCCGTGGCGCCGCCGGATGTGCAGCGGTTCGAAGCCCCGCTCCGGGTGCAGTCCGAACCGGCGCAGGCAACGACGCTGGCGGAAGTGCTGGACTGGCACGTGCGCGCCCATCCGGAGCGCACCCACATCACGCTGCAGGATGCGGACGGCAACGAGACCTCGATCACCTACGCCGCGTTGCAGGACGGCGCGCAGCAGATCGCGGCGGGGCTGCTGGCGCGCGAATTGCAGCCCGGCCAGTCGGTTGCGATCATGCTGCCCACTGGCCGCGAATACTTTTGCTGCTTCCTGGGCGTGATCCTGGCGGGCGGTGTGCCCGTGCCCATCTACCCGCCCGCCCGCCCTTCCCAGATAGAGGACCACCTGCGGCGCCACGCGGGCATACTTTCCAACGCGCTCGTCACCATGCTGATCACGGTTGCCGAGGCCAAGGCCGTGGCGAGGCTGCTGCAGGCGCAGGTGGAGACGCTGCGCATGCTGGTTACCGCGGACGAACTGTCCGGCACCGGGCGTGCGCCCGGGGTCCCGCTCAAGGCCGAGAGCACCGCATTCCTCCAGTACACCTCCGGCAGCACCGGCAACCCCAAGGGCACCGTCCTGACCCATGCCAATCTGCTGGCCAACATCCGCGCCATGGGCCAGGCGCTGCAGGTCTCTTCCACAGACGTGTTCGTCAGCTGGCTGCCGCTGTATCACGATATGGGATTGATCGGCGCCTGGCTGGGCAGTCTGTACTACGCCTTTCCGCTGGTGGTGATGTCCCCGCTCACCTTCCTGGCGCGCCCGGAGCGCTGGCTGTGGGCCATCCACAAGCATCGCGGCAGCCTGTCGGCTTCCCCCAACTTCGGCTACGAGTTGTGCCTGCGCAAGATCCCGGATGCAGCGCTGGAAGGGCTGGACCTGTCGAGCTGGCGCATGGCGTTCAACGGCGCCGAGCCGGTCAGCGTGGAGACCATCACTCACTTTGCGCAGCGCTTCGGCCGCTACGGCTTGCGCCCGGAGGCGATCGCGCCGGTGTACGGGCTGGCCGAGAATTCGGTGGGGCTGGCGTTCCCGCCGCCCGGTCGCGGGCCGCTGATCGACTGCATCAAGCGCGACCGCTTCGTGCGCACCGGCCATGCCGAACCGGATGGCGGCGAGCGCGCCGAAGTCCTGCGCTTTGTGGCCTGCGGCCGGCCGCTTCCAGACCACGAGGTCAGGATCGTGGATGCGGCGGGCCGCGAGCTGGGCGACCGCATGGAAGGGCGTCTCGAATTCAAGGGACCTTCCGCCACCGGCGGCTACTTCCGCAACCCGGAGCAGACGCGCTTGCTGTTCCACGGCGAGTGGCTGGATTCCGGCGATTTCGCCTATATGGCCGAGGGCGACATCTATCTCACCGGGCGCGCCAAGGACGTCATCATCCGCGCCGGGCGCAACATCTACCCGTATGAACTGGAGGAGGCGGTGGGCGATATCCCCGGCATCCGCAAGGGCTGCGTCGCGGTGTTCGGCAGCCCGGATCCTGTGGCCGGGACCGAGCGTCTGGTGGTGATGGCCGAGACGCGCGAGACCTCTGGCGCGCAACTGGAGATGCTGCGCGAGCGGATCAATGCGCTGACGCTGGATATCCTGGGCACGCCGCCGGACAGCATCGTGCTGGCGCCGATCCACAGCGTGCTCAAGACCTCGAGCGGCAAGATCCGCCGCGCGGCCTGCCGCGAATTGTTCGAGCGGGGCGCGCAGCCGTCGCGGGCCGTGTGGTGGCAGGTCGCCCGTCTGGCGTGGGCCGGCGTGCGGCCGCAACTGCGCCGCAGCCTGAGGGCCGCGTCAGACGCCTGGTATGCCATGTACGCCTGGGCGCTGTTCCGCGTGCTCCAGCCGGCCACCTGGCTGATCGTTGCGCTGCTGCGCCGTCCCGACCGGGGCTGGGCGGTGAGTCGCATGAGTGCGCGGCTGTTCGCGCGCCTGACCGGAACGCCGCTGGTCGTTCGCGGCCTGGAGAACCTGGCGCCCGGCGCGCGCTGCATACTGGTGGCTAACCATGCCAGTTATCTGGATGGCATCGTCCTGGTGGCCGCCCTGCCGGGCAAGCTCAGCGGCGCCGGACACTTCAGTTTCGTGGCCAAGCGCGAACTGCTGGACAGCTTCGTTTCGCGCATCTATCTGCGGCGCATCGGCACAGACTTCGTCGAGCGTTTCGATCTGCAGCGCAGCGTGGAAGATCTGAAGCAGGTGGAGCTTTCCCTGCGCGCCGGCCGTACCCCGGTGTTCTTTCCGGAAGGCACTTTCACCCGTAAACCGGGCTTGCAGCCTTTCCGCATGGGGGCGTTCGTGCTCGCCGCCGAAGCTGGAATACCGGTCGTGCCGGTGAGCATACGCGGCGCGCGCTCCATCCTTCGCGACGGCAGCTGGTTCCCGCACCGCGGCATCATCACCGTGACGATAGGCAAGCCGATCGGGCCGGAGGGGAAGGGCTGGGCGGCAGCCATACGCCTGCGCAACGAGGCGCGCGCAGAGATATTGCATCACTGCGGGGAGCCGGACCTCGCACCGGGCGCGCCGGAGGAACAGGCAACGCCTTGACCGGCGATACGTCCGATTTGCAATATCCGGCAAATATGCATAGATTTGCCGGCCCGACTCACACTGACTCTGCGCCGGACGCAGTACACTCAAAACATGGATCATCCCGGACGAACCCTGATCTTCGCCCACCGCGGCGCGAACAAGGAGGCAGCGGAGAACACGCGCACTGCCTTCGACAAGGCGCTCGCTTACCCGATCGACGGCATCGAGACTGACGTGCAGCTGAGCCGCGATGAGGTCGCCGTGCTGTGGCACGACCGCGACCTGAAGAAGCTGAAGCTGCCCGGCAAGCACATCGACGATTTCGATCATGCGCAATTGCAGGCGATGGATTTTGCCGCGCACTTTGCGGCCTCGGCCGGAGCCGAGGGGGTGATGAGTCTGCAGGAGTTCATCGCGGCCTATCGCGCGCGCTGCCGTCTGTTGCTGGAGATCAAGAACCGCGACTGGGAAGATGTTGCGCGCCACGAGATCAAGGTTCGCCAGACGCTGGCACTGGCCGGTGCGGTGACGGATGACCGTATCCTGGTGTCGTCCTTCGATCTCGACAGCCTGGTCTACGCACACCGCATCGCGCCGCAATTTCCGCTGGTGTTCAACCTGGAACCGGAACATACCGTAAACGATGCGCGCCGCGCTCTGGACGAACAGCCTTTCCTGCACGGCTTGTGCGTGCACATCTCCACGCTGGACGTGGACATGATGAAACTCGTGCGCGAGCGCGGCAAAGTTGTCGCCGTCTATACCTGCAACAGCGAGGCCGAGATCACCCGCGCGCTGACGCTGGGCGTGGATGTGCTGATCAGCGACACGCCGCAGAAGGCGCTGCAGATGAGGGACAGGTGAAGCGCAACTTTCCGGCGCTGCAAGGCGAGTTCGATCTGCTGGTCTGCGGGGGCGGCATCTATGGCGCATGGACGGCCTACGATGCGGCACTGCGCGGATTGAAAGTCGCGCTGGTCGAGCAGGGCGACTGGGCGAGCGGCACTTCGTCCGCGTCCAGCAAACTGATCCACGGTGGTCTGCGCTATCTGGAAACCTAT